>SKYD01000188.1 GCA_007128075.1 Thiorhodovibrio sp. | reverse complement strand
GCGCGTATCCGATGGTGCGCTGGCTTGGCATAGGCGGGGATCATCACCCGTGCTGGCACATCGCGCCGAAATGCACCAATAGTGCGCGGTGCAATCGCTGGACGCGGCTGCACCAAAGTCTTGGAGTGACAGATACGGGTGGTCAGGCGCAACAGTACCGGAATTTTCCAACGCTCGGACAGCTCAAACGCCAGCCAGGTGTAGTCATACGCCTGTTGTGAGTCGATTGGCTCCAGCATCGGCGCGATGGCGGCTCGTGCATAATGGCGATTGTCTTGCTCATTTTGGCTCGATGCCATGCCCGGATCATCGGCAGAAATAATCACCAGCCCACCATCGACATCGGTGTAAGTGGCGGTAAACAGCGGATCAGCAGCGACATTTAAGCCGACATGCTTCATGGTCACCAGGGCACGGGCACCAGCAAAGGCAACCCCGATGCCGACCTCCAGCGCGACCTTTTCATTGGGCGACCATTGTGCGCGTCCGCCAAGTTGATCGAGGGTTTCTAAAATCTCGGTCGAAGGGGTGCCAGGATAGCCAACCCCTAAACTGACACCGGCATGAAGCGCGGCTAAAGCAATGGCCTCATCGCCATTGAGTAACTGACGATCTGTCGTTGTGGGATCAATCATAATTTTAAAGTATTTTGCACAGTGAAAAAATGAGAGGGAATTATTGACTGAATCAGCGGTGGCGACAAGTCGCAACGGCTGCTTTAAGTCCCAGACCATCCCGCCAAAACCAACAGCTCGCGGGATTCATCTGCACTCAGTTCTCGCCACTGACCTGGCAGCGGGCGGGCACCGAGAATAACATTGCCAAAGCGGACCCGTTTGAGACGACTGACGCGACAGCCCACCGCCTCCCACAGCCGTCGCACCTCGCGGTTGCGCCCTTCACGCAGCAGAACATGAAACCACTGATTGCTGCCGCTGCCGCCAGATTCAACAATCTCCTCAAAACGCGCCGGGCCATCCTCTAGCATCACCCCGGTGACCAGTTGCTTGAGCGTGGCATCACTGACCGTGCCATGAATTCGCACCGCATATTCGCGTTCGATGGCGGTTGACGGGTGCATTAGTGTATTCGCCAACGCGCCAGCATTGGTCACTAACAGCAGTCCACTGGTTTTAATATCTAGCCTGCCGACGGCAATCCAGCGCCCTTCTTTTAGCCCCGGCAGGTGCCGAAAGATGGTGGGACGCTGTTGCGGATCACGGCGAGTGACCACTTCGCCCTCTGGTTTGTGATACACCAGAATGCGTAACCCATCCTGTTTTTGACGGCGGCGTTTGAGTGGCTGGCCATCAATAACAATGCGATCCGTTGGCAGCACCCGATCCCCTAGCTGGGCAATCTGGCCATTGACTCGCACTCGCCCATCACGAATCCAGGTTTCCAAAACACGCCGCGAGCCAAGTCCCGCTTCGGCAAGCACTTTTTGTAAACGAATCGCGACAGTCGCGCTGCGTCGCTCAGATGAGCGTTGATGATTGATCACAGATTTTTATTCCAGCGGCGATGCGCCGTCCTCGTCAACGGGGGTGAGCTGTAGATGATGTAGCTCAGTCAGCGGTGGCAGCTCATTGAGCGCCCGCAGCCCAAAATAATCAAGAAATTGGCGCGTGGTGGCATAGAGAGCCGGGCGCCCAGGCACCTCGCGATGCCCAACAATGCGGATCCATTCGCGCTCTAATAGCGTTTTAATCATCGGGGTGCTCACGCTCACCCCACGCACCTCTTCGATCTCACCACGGGTGATGGGCTGACGATAGGCGATCAACGCCAGGGTTTCCAGCAATGCCCGCGAATAGCGTGCGGGTCGCTCATCCCACAACCGCGACACCCAGGGTGCCAAGCTGTGGCGCACCTGCACCCGATAGCCGCCAGCGACCTCGGTGAGCTCAACGCCGCGTTCAGCATAATCAATTTTGAGTTCAGTCAGTGCGGTCTGTAGCTCTTGGCGGCTGGGGGTCACCTCATCTTCACCAAAGAGCCTCTGCAATTTTTCAATTGTCAGCGGTGCGTTGGCGGCAAGCAAGGCCCCTTCGATGATGAGTTTAAGCGGCGGGGAGGACATCACATTTTTCACGCAAACGCACATAAATCAACGCGAACGGCTCAGGCTGGATCAACTCTAACGCCTCAATTTTACTCAATTCTAAGAGCGCAAGAAAGCTGACCACCACTCCTGCACGCCCCTCAGTGAAATCAAAAAATGCCTCAAAAGGAAGTAACTCAATGTGTTCTAAGCGTTGCAATACCGTCGCCATGCGCTCGCGCACCGATAAGGATTCTTTGCTAATCCGCAGTGAGCGCAACAGATCGGCACGGGCTAATAGCTCACGAAACGCAGCAAGCAAATCGTCAAGCTCAACATCTGGCGGGATCTGTTGCCGATAGCCTGCCGGTACCCCAACCTTGGTCATAAAATGATCGCGTTCTAAACGCGGCAGGGCATCGAGTGCGAGTGCCGCCTGTTGAAATTGCGCATAATCTTGTAAACGACGCACCAGCTCGGCACGCGGATCGGTATTTTCCGTCTCAGTGCTGACATGGCTTGGCAATAAAAACTGCGATTTAATTTCACACAAAATCGCTGCCATGACCAGATATTCCGCCGCCAGCTCAAGCTTAAATTCTTGCATCAGCTCGACATAGTTCATGTACTGCGTGGTGATTTCATGAATTGGAATATCCAGAATGTCGAGATTTTGTTGGCGTATCAAATACAATAGCAAATCCAGCGGGCCGGCAAAGGTCTCAAGAAATACCTCCAGGGCATCAGGGGGGATATACAGCCCTTCTGGTGCCTCAAGGATTGGCGTACCGCGCACCAACGCAATCGGGTTTGCGGTCATGAGCAGCTCTTCATCTGCGATGCTGGTCATGAATTTTTAAGTTCAGCAACCAGATCCTCGGCATCGCTATAAATCTCGATGCCAAGAGTTTCTGCGACTTTTTGTGCTTTGGGTTCAACCATCGGCGAGATGACAATCAGCCGATTGGCCGTGCGTTCATGGCGGCGTTCGTAAAAGCGTGCTTTGCGCTCAAAGCTGTACATCCCAGCTTTGTCAATTGAAGATTTTAGCTCCAACAATAGCAAAACACCATTAGTAATCACGACATCAATCTCGATCTGGTCAGGACGGCCAAAGACCTCGCCACTGTTGTCGAAGTCGTTGATGTGCATTACCTGCACGCCGAAATATTGTTCGAGGATACCAGCTAAGGCATTGCGAAAAGTGCGCTCAGATTGCAGACCCCAACGCGCTCCCAGCGCACCAATGCTGCGATCAATTTTTTTCGTCTGCGCCATGATCTCTTCATGCATACGCTGGAAGTGCGCTGCCTGCTCCTCGCGGTCACGCAGCATATCTGGCAATTCGCTTTGCAGAGTTTTTTTGAGGGTGTCGGTTGTACTGTTCATTGATTTAGCCCTATTTGGTTGATGCCCTGATGCTGCAATTGTTGCACAATCATGGGCTGGAATGCCGCGCTAACTGCGCATCGCCGGTGCGCAGCGGGCAACGGTTGTATTTTGTCGTTATACTATCGCTTACTTTTTAGCACTAACATAGGAGGTGCGTTGCCCCCGCTGCCCCAATCAGGGCGCGGTGTGTTGCGCGAATGGCTGATGATTAAATTCACAACGAACCATGGCGAGATTTGTCTGGAGCTTGATTATGACAACGCGCCCGAGACCAGTCACAACTTCGAACAATATGTTCGCGATGGACATTATGACGGAACCCTGTTTCATCGGGTCATCAACGGCTTTATGGTGCAGGGTGGCGGGATGACCCCTGAATTTAAGCCCAAGCCGACCCGTCCACCGATCAAAAATGAGGCGGCGAATGGGTTAAAAAATACCATTGGAACGGTGGCGATGGCACGCACCTCGGATCCACATTCCGCTTCATCGCAATTCTTTATCAATGTCGCGGACAATGATTTTCTCGATTATCCTGGACAAGACGGCTGGGGTTATTGTGTCTTTGGTCGCGTCACCCAGGGCATGGATGTGGTCAAGGCAATCAAGGGCGTTGCCACTGGCAACAAGCATGGCCATCAGGATGTTCCGCTGGAGGATGTGATGATTGAAAAGGCTGAAATTCTCGGCTGATCGCTGGTGACTGAGACGCTGTTCGTCTCTGATGTGCATTTAGCACCGGAGCGCCCGGCGTTGCTGGCGCTGTTCACCCAGTTTTTAGCAACGCGGGCGCGCCATGCCGCGCAGGTGTATTTTTTAGGTGACCTATTTGACCGCTGGATTGGTGACGACGACCCTACTCCTGATTATCAGGCCGTCATTGCCCAGCTTCGCGCTCTGCGTGACCATGGCACCCAATGTTATCTGATGTCGGGCAATCGTGATTTTTTGCTGGGACGACGCTTTATGCACGCTGCGGGCTGTCAACCGATTCCCGACCCTGCGATCATTGTGGTGGCAGGCGAACGGGTGCTGCTTAGCCACGGCGATCATCTCTGCACCGATGATCTGGCGTATCAGCGATTTCGTCGTCGGGTGCGTCATCCACTGGTTCAATGGCTGTTTTTATTGCAGCCTTTGGCGCGGCGCCAACAGATTGCCCGGCGTTATCGCCAACAAAGCCAGACCGCAACTGCACGCAAACCAACCGCGATCATGGATGTCAATCATCACGCGGTGGTTGCCGCCCTGACCCGCCATCAAAGTCTGCGCTTGGTGCATGGTCACACCCATCGCCCCGCCGATCACCAGCTTCATGTGCAAGGGCAATCAGCGCAGCGCCATGTTCTTGCGGCCTGGGACGATCAGCGCGGTGAGGTGCTGGCAACTGCTCAAGGAAACTGGTGGCGGGAATCAGTGGACGCTGTGACAGGATCAAAATCCGCTGCTTAATGTAGTTGACATTGCGAGGACAGTTTGGCGCTGATTAGCAATGCCATCGGGCGCAGCGTGCGTCTGTTTCTGGTGGGTTGAGCGCGTGCCTTGGTGTCTGACCGATGCCGTTCTTGGCTTTAAGGTCGTTCATCATGTTTCAGGCGTAACCGCCTGGAATGCTCAACCAGCCTCAGCTCTTCATGGGGCTATGTTATGAGTGAATGTATAGGTACTTTGGGGTGCTTCACCAGCCCCAAACTCTACGGTGGACTGTTAAACAGCACAGGGCGCGGCACTGGGCAGTGCGGTTCACGCGAAACCACTCACTAACATTGGCGAGGTGACCATAAACTCATCATGAGGTAGCGAAAGCTATGAATCGAGTGTTTGTTTTAGACACGAATAAAAGACCGTTAATGCCGACTAGCCCGACACGGGCGCGGCGGCTGTTGCGGGACAAAAAAGCGGCTGTGTATCGGATGCATCCATTTACGATCATCCTCAAATACTCAGTTGAACCAACTCCACAACCCATCGAAGCCAAGTTTGATCCCGGGTCAAAGACCACTGGCATCGCCTTGGTCGCTGAATTTCCCCAACAGGGGCGCGTGGTGTTGTGGGCGGCAAATCTTAACCATCGCGGTGACAGCATTCGCAAGCGGTTAGCGGATCGGCGGGCGATTCGGCGCGGGCGGCGCAACCGCAAAACCCGCTATCGGCAAATGCGTGTTTTGAATCGCAAAAGACCGCAAGGTTGGCTGCCGCCGTCGCTACAAAGCCGCGTCGATAATGTCGAAAACTGGCTTAAAAAGCTGCTTGATCGCGCACCGCTTGTCACCGTTGCTGTCGAGACAGTGCGCTTCGATACTCAAGCAATGCAGAACCCCGAGATCAGCGGTGTTGAGTATCAGCAAGGCGAACTGGCAGGCTACGAACTACGCGAATATCTGCTAGAGAAGTGGAACCGCACTTGTGCTTATTGTGACGCACAGCATGTGCCGCTGGAAATTGAGCACATTGTGTCACGAAGCAAAGGCGGATCAGATCGTGTTAGTAATTTGACATTAGCCTGTCGTGACTGCAATCAAAAGAAAGGCAATCAACCGCTTGAAGTGTTTTTGGCGCATGATCCTAAGCGATTGGCGAGGATCAAAGCACACGCCAAAGCACCGCTGAAAGATGCGGCTGCCATCAATGCGATTCGCTATGCCATCGGCAACGCGCTCAAAAAATTTGGGCTTGCTGTCTCGTTTTGGTCAGGCGGTCGCACCAAAAAGAACCGCGTCAGTCAAGGGTACACTAAAGATCACTGGATTGATGCCGCTTGTGTTGGTGAAACGGGTGCAGAGGTGCATATTCCAGATGGGATGAGACCGCTGACCATCACTGCCACTGGCAGAGGACAACGCCAAGTCACTCGCACTGATCGTCATGGTTTTCCACGAGGCAAAGCCGGGCGCGTGAAGCGCGTCAACGGTTTTCAAACTGGCGATTTTGTGAAACTGATTCAACCAAAAGGCAAATATGCTGGAGTCCATGTCGGGCGTTTGGCTGGAATTCGGTCAACTGGAACATTCGATATTGCCGCTAATGTTGGCAAATTTTCAGCAAACTGGAAAAACTTTGTGTTAATTCAACGCGGAGATGGTTACGCTTATGCTTACGCCTGAAACAACGGTGCACGACGCATTGCAATGCGCAGGTGCTCGCGCTCCACTTCGTGACGCGACTCGCTGGCGAGTGCGGGTCGCTCGTCATCCATGACTCGCTCCAAAGAACCCCACCGCAAGCAAGCGACGGGGAACTGAACCCTTCGAGATTAAATCTGAGTAGCTAATGCCATGTTCAGCCGAGCCGATTGAGAAAAAGCAAAACCGGCTTCGGCTGGAGCACCGTGTTAGTCAGCCGTTTCCGATAGGCAGCTGGAACTATTTGTTAAATATTTATGTTTAATCAAGTAACCAGTCAAATACTTTTTTAACTCCATAACCTACTCCGACAGCGATTACCACTGGAGCGGCAACAGATGCTGCAGAGCCAGCAGCAACCGCTGACGCTATAACAGTACCAGTTGCTGCTGTACTTGTAACTGCACTTGCTGCTGTAACCCCTGCTGCTGCGCTTGCAGTGGTAGATATAGCTGACTTAGAAATAGCAGAGGTTGCCGCTGCTTCAGCTGTTTTTCTAGTAGCCTGTTGAGCAATTACGGATACAGCAGTTTCAGCCCCTTTTCTTTTTGCATATTCGTTAGCAAGAGTGGCTGTAACAGATGCAGCATTACTGACTTGAGAGCTGGTTTTGAAGCCGTTAAAGCACCAATTCACAAAATGCTCGCAATTATTAAATACGAGATTGTATGTGTCCTCTCCGAGCTTAGAAAATGCTCTTTCTACACGCTCCTCTGCATCATAGACAGAAACAAGATGGCTCTTGATGCTATAGCCATTACCCTGAGTGAACTCGTCAATTGCCGTTATTTCGATTGCTCCTTTGTCAAAAACTTGAGTGCCAAGGCTGGTGCTGTTGGCGTGCCATTGGGTGCGGTCTATCTGTCCGGTTCTGTTATGGGACTCTCTGCCGCCGGGATGACTTCCGGACTGGCGACACTCGGTATGGGGGGTATTCTCGGATTGTCGAGCATGGCTACCGGGATCGGGGCAGTGGTGATAATCGGGGTTGTCGCCTATAAGGGTATTAAGCATCTAACAGATTCTGGCGTGGATGAGGGGGACAAACGAAGAGAAATTCTTCTACAAGAAGTTATTCGTCAAAGCCAGCGTACCGTCAATATGGTTATTGAGGATATTAACTATCTCAGCAAAGAATTGTCTTCTGCATTAGCAGAAGAGCATGTCACTAAAGAAAAGCTTGACAAAGTGGTTGCGAAATTTTCCCAGTATATCCGTGCGTCTAAAGTGATAGGTGAGAAGGCTGAACAGGGCGAGGCGGATAAAGCGCGACTCAAGAGTCCAGAGTTTTTGAATGTTGAGCGCCTGAAGGCACTGACACAGGGTCATAATAAGCAAAAATACTTCGAACAGATCAAAGGGTTTTATCAGGAAGTGGTATTGCAGGAAGCAAAAGACGGTAAGATTGTTGATAAAAAGGTGCTCCGACTTGTCCATAGTAGCGATTCGATGGAGATGGAGCAACTTGGTCAAGCCTTTGAACTCATTGGTTACAATACGTTCCAAGGTGCGGCTCAAGGTGCGATCAAAGGCAAATTGGGTGAAATGGAATTTGATCAAACCCTTGATAAAGCCCAAGATGCGCTCAAAGGCACATTAAAAGGTGTGGGAAAAGCGCAAGACGCACTTAAAGGCAAATTAAAAGGGATGTTTTCCTGATGGCAAAACATAAGGATGCCACCGATGCGCTACTGGTACAAAAACATCAGCAATCAGGGGCACAAAAGAAACTCGCGGAAATTGATGAAGGTATTGCCCGGCTGCAAGATGTCCATAGTGCGAATTTGCAGGCACTGAACGATCTGGACGCGCAACTAGATGCCCTGATGCAGGCAGATGGCATTCAGTTTGATCCGAACGATCAAGTCTTGGATCCAGAAATAGAAGCCTTGTTGCAAGTAGACACTGCGAGAATCGAGTCAGCACAGCAGATTGGTCTTTTAGAAGTGGTAGACCCGGGGCAGGATGCGGACTGGAATCAGTATATAGCTTCAATCCACAACTATGCTGCCCAAAATGGTGTTGACCTGAGCGGTGATCCGTTCTCTCGTCTGATGACAGACTCGCAGCGCATCGCAGTAGAGCGGCGCATCGATGAGGATTTGACCTACAAAAACGCCAACTGTGATCGATACGATTACATGTTGGCTGTAATCTGCGGTATGGTCGCTGGCTTAATTGATGTACTGTTTGTGGGCTTGCCCGGGCAGGGAGCAATTGGGCAAGGCACTGACAAGGTGGTAGACGGTGCAGTGATGGGCTTTGCCAAGTTTCTCGGCTGGCCAGGAGCAAGAGCGGGGAGTGACCCAAAAGCGAGTGCTATAGGTTTTTTAGAGCGAAACTTCAAGGTCAACTACGATCAGACGCACAGTAATTCACTAGGATCTACGGGCACTGGCGGCATGGTCGATCATTTGACACCAAAGAATCACCATATCAAAAGCCTAGCCCACTCCCCCGATCCCATTGGCTTGGTGTTCTCGATAATCAACCAATTCACTAACACATCCACATTTGTTAGCAATGGTAAACTGATTACGATTGATACGGAAACATTTGAGCTGCATGGCTCGAACTTTCCTGCCAAAGTATTCTCAGGTTTTTACAATTGGTTTGGTCATCTTGCATCCGATGCGACTGGTTCTTCTGGCTCGCAAGGACGGGGATCTGGTATACCGATGCCGTTCTATTCGTCGCTGCAATTTCTGGACTTTGGTGCTTTTGGGCAGCACAGGGATACCTTCGCCAAGGTCGCAGTTAAGGTCTTCGAGCAAGGATACGACTTGCGGCACGGTTTAGCACTTGCGGTTCCCGTGTTAATTGGTGAACTGCTCACTCGCATTTCTTGGAGCTTCAAGCAAAGGTTATATCACCATAAGGAATGGGAAGATTGCATCCCGACGGGTAACAATCCAGAATTGAGGCGTATGCTGCTTGTTTCTCACGGGACATTATGCTTAGTCGATGGTGCTGACGCTGGGCTGCGTTCAGGTGGGGACATCGTAACCTTTATGTTGCGCTCTAATATCATTGCCTGGGCAAGATTTGGAACCTTGGCGATCAAGGAAATGAATGCTTGGTATCGCGCAGGAAAACTCGATATCGATGCTACCAATCAGTACCTAGATGCAGAGTACGAGAGACTTTTAAGACCTTGTTTGACTGTGCAATGAAGACCTGACCACCTGTGACTTGGTGTCACGCTACATTTGTCTCAGGTGGTTAGTAATGCGATTTTCTTCTAAAATTTTTTCGCAAAAATATAATGAGTATAGCCGTTTTATTCATTCATTGTTTTGCGTATTTTTTGTTCAGCTTTACTGTTCAACAAGGCTTCAATACGATTCAACTGAGCCTGCTGTTGCGCGACATGCTTACGCAACCAATGAACATCCGCAGCTTCCCCCTCGCCGGTTTCTAACTCATGCTTGGCACTTTGTTTTTGCATGACATCTAGTACAATACCGATCATCATATTCAGAAAAATAAAGGCATTGAAAAAAATAAAGGTCAAAAAATAGATCCAGCTATAGGGGTAATGCTCCATCGTAGGGTAAAGCACCGCTGTAGCCCAGCTTTCAAAAGTGGCTACCTGAAAGAGCGTGAGCATAGCCAGTGCAATATTTTCCCAAAGTTTTTCATCGACATCTTGGAACAAGAAAGTGCCAACCGCGCCATAAATATAGAAAATAATAAGCATAAGTAGCGCGACATAACTCGTGCGCGGCAGCGACTTAACCAAAGTTTCAAGAAGGATTCGCAGCTCAGGAATGATGGATACCAAGCGCAGCACCCGAAAAATTCGCAGCAAGCGCGCGACAAACACCAACTCGGCATTTTCTACTGGCAGCAAGCTGGCGGTAATGATCACAAAATCAAAAATGTTCCAACCTTTTTTAAAGAAATGGAGTATTTGTTTTTCGGCAGCAATACGAATAATAATTTCAGCTAAAAAGAAGAGTATGATGCCCCAGTCCAACCAATACATGATCCGCTCAAAACGGCTGGTTTGCTCAAAGGTTTTCATACCAATCAACAGCGCCGCTACAATAATAATACTGATAACAAGCGTTTCAAACAGTCTGCTGCTGCGTAGCTGTTCTAGGTGATCGCGCCAGTTGGATGCTTTTTCACTCATAGTGAAATTTGAGCCTCGTTTAGTAATCCTGTTAAAAAATAGTTTGGGCAGCAATCTCTCGCTCAAATCATCATAACAATTTGATTTTATTAAAAAATAAAGACAAGTTTCTCTTGGACAATACTGCGGACAAATTTTTAGGTCGATACAGACTGAATGATGCCATAATTACAAAGAGTTTCATACTCTGGGGTTTTTTTTTCAAGGTCTGCCCCGAAGCTAAGTGCGCAAAAATTTTTTCTAGGAAATGGGCGTTAAATGCCCGTCGCGCCAAGCTAGCCATCGAGAACGGTGCGCAATGTTTGCCGTAAGTTTGGAACGCTTGGAGTTTACTAATGGAGACGGCGGTAAGGCTGGCATTGACCTGATAAAGTGATGGCATCTTTCCACCACTCAAGCGTAAGTGCTTGTCGGTCCGCGACGATGACATCACGGCTGGGATGGGAAACCAAGTAGCTGATTACCGAGGATTCGGTGTAGACAAAGCGACTGACAATCTTATAGGTCTTGAAACTCTGTACATCCAAACGCCATGATGCCAGAGCAACGGGTTTCCGATAAACTATCACTAAATTCTCCGCATCATTTGCTCCTTAAGATTCTAACCCAACGATACCACTATTATGCTCAACTCCGCGCCAGCCTTGGCCTCGCGCCTGCGTGAAATTCCGTATAACTACACCTCGTTTTCTGACCGTGAAATCGTCATCCGCTTTCTGGGGGAGGCGAATTGGCAACGCATCGAGCGGCTGCGTGGCTCGCGGCGCACCGGGCGCTCGGCGCGGATGCTGTTTGAGGTGCTCGGTGATCTGTGGGTGGTCAGCCGCAATCCGTATCTACAAGATGACCTGATTGCTGATCCCAAACGCTTGCAGCTTTTGATCGCCGGGTTTACCCATCGGCTCGATCAGTTTGAGCAGCGGCTCAATGCCAATGCTGAGGCGGCGACATTGCTTGCCGCAGCGCGGGCTGCCGTCAACCGCTGTGCTGAGGGCATTGCCGAGGATCGCGCTCTGCGCCAGCGGTTGCGGCGGGCGTTAGCGTCGATCACCCGTCCCGATACCCTTGATTTTGGCGGACTGGCGCGGGTTGCCCATGCCACCGATGCCACCGACTGGCGCGTTGAGCTGCCCTTTGTGGTCATCACCCCAGACACCGAGGCCGAGGTCGCGCCCATCGTCGCCGCCTGCATTCACAGCGGGCTATCGATCATCCCCCGTGGTGGCGGCACGGGCTACACCGGCTCGGCAGTGCCACTGAGTTCCAAAACCGCAGTGATCAACACCGAAAAGTTGACTGACTTATCGGCGGTGGAATCCTATCAACTGCCTGACTCGACCACGGTGATGCCGTCCGTGGTCTGTGGTGCTGGCGTGATTACCCGCCAGGTCGCTGCGCTTGCTGAATCGCAAGGGCTGGCGTTTGCGGTTGATCCAACCTCGCAGGAGGCCTCGACCATCGGCGGCAATGTGGCGATGAACGCTGGCGGCAAAAAGGCGGTGCTCTGGGGCACCACCCTGGATAATCTGCTGGCGTGGCGGATGGTGATGCCCGATGCCACCTGGCTGGAGGTCGAGCGCTTAGGCGATCAAATCGGCAAGCTCCACGAGCTGGAGCAGGTGCAATTTCGTTTGCAGCGGTTCGCCACCGATGGCAGCACCCGACTCGGCGAGCCGCAACAGTTGACCATCCGTGGGCGCACCTTGCGCCAGCCCGGGCTGGGCAAGGATGTCACCGACAAGGTGTTGGGCGGACTCCCCGGGGTGCAAAAAGAAGGCTGTGATGGGCTGATGACCTCAGTGCGCTTGATGCTGCATCGTCGCCCGGCGCACACCCTGACTCTGTGTCTGGAATTTTTTGGTGCCGAGCTTGATCACGCGGTGTCGGCGATTGTGGCGATCAAGGCGCATGTCGATGCCCAGGCGGTGGTGCAGATTGCCGGACTGGAACATCTGGATGAACGCTATGTGCGGGCAGTCGGCTATTCGACCAAAGCCTCGCGCCCCGAGTGGCCCAAGATGGTGTTGCTTGCTGATCTGGTCAGCGATGATCTGGATGCGGTGTGCACGGTGGCGGATGAGGTGATCGCGCTGGCGCAAGCGCGCAGTGGCGAGGGCTTTATTGCCAGCAGCCCCGAGGAGCGACAGCGGTTTTGGCAAGATCGCGCCCGCACTGCGGCGATCTCACGGCATACCAACGCCTTTAAGATCAATGAAGATGTGGTCATCCCGCTGGAGCGGCTGGCCGATTACAGCCAGGCGATTGAGCGCATCAACATCGAGCAGTCAATTCGCAACAAAGATCGGATCATGGCCGCCGTGCTGGAGTATCTCAGCGGCCCCCTGTCCGAGGCACGGGCGGCTGGCGC
>SKYD01000043.1 GCA_007128075.1 Thiorhodovibrio sp. | reverse complement strand
TTTATGACTCAACAGTTATGGGGCAGCAGTTTTGTTGAACAGCAAATCGTTGGAGACTTTAAAAGTTTTGAGGATCGTTTGCGATCAAGCTTGAAAGCGCTTTTTCTGCGTTTTGTGCGTCCAGTTGCTGAAGCCTTGATTCGTGGACCACTGGATACCGAATTGCGTCGGGCGCTGATTGGTGCGCTGGAGCGTGATATTGATACCATGGATATTTATTTTCCAGAATCTGGCGAAGAGATTTATCGAATATTCAAACGCTATTTGCGCTATGGGGTACGCTTGCTCACTGATGAACCAACGATAAAAAAAGAGCTTCAAAATAAAGAGCCGCCAGCGGCATTGATGAAAGCATTGCAAGAAGCCAGTGGACAGGTCGCTGGCAGCACAAGTGACCTGCAATTAAAACGCGACTTAATTCAACAGGTTGAATCAGACATTTTGGCACTCGAATATTATTTACTGCACTCACTGTTTGTCGCATCTGGTTTTCAGGCATTTTGTGTGCAGGAAATGGAAAATTTGCGTGATCAATTTTATGAAATGGAAGAAAAAGATGTTTGGAATCACATTGCTGCTGAAGAATTTTCACGCGGCAATCCTTTGCTGCTAAAAGAATTGCCACCCCATATCCGCCCGCAGGAATTGCAAACCGTGGTCAGCGATCATCTGCGCCAACTTGGTATCAGTTTGCGCCACTTTCAGCAAAATAACCCTGGGGTTTGAATCCCATGAACTGGCAAACACTTGCCGCAAATTCCCCTTATCAAACCGCTGTTGCTATCAAACAGCAGCTCGATGTTGGTGATTCCCTGGAAGCCAGTCGTGGAATTGAGGAGCTGATTGCAGCCTTGTCGCGTTCAGAAAAGCGGGCACTAAAAAGCCAATTAATTCGCCTGATGATGCACATTATCAAATGGCACACCCAACCAGAACGGCGCTCGCTCAGTTGGCTGGCCACGATTGACAATGCCCGCGACGAAATTGCCGATATTCAAGAAGAAACCCCAAGCCTGAACGAAGCAGTGATTCGCACACTGTGGGATAAAGCGTTTATTGCTGCGAAACGAGCGGCTGAGGCGGAAATGGGGACTTCGAGCGCAATCACACAACTTGATTGGGTGGATGTTTTTCAGCGACAATACAAATTGTAAAATATAGCGACTCGGCCTAAGGATCTATTGATGGCATGGCTTGAATTGGTGGGTTATCTGGCTACGGGAGCGGTGGCTGGAGTGTTGGCGGGGCTGTTGGGTGTCGGCGGCGGAGCGATCATCGTCCCGGCATTGATCGCGCTGTTTTATGCGTTTACACCAGACATGGAGTGGATTGCACAACAGGCGGTGGCGACTTCCTTGGCAACCATTGTGTTGACAGGAACAGCGGCAACCTTAGCCCACCATCGGCGCGGCGCTGTGCGGTGGGATTTGGTGCGGCGGATGCTGCCAAGTCTGGTGCTCGGGGCAGGACTCGGCGCGGGACTGGCAACGCTATTGCCGGGACTGTGGTTGCAACGGCTGTTTGGCGTGTTTTTAGGTTACACCGGACTGCGCATGATCCGCCCTCCAGCATTGCACGCCCCGCCCAACGCGCCACTCAAACGCGGACAATTGCAAGCGGGAGCAGCGGGCATCGGGGTGTTATCCGCACTGTTAGGCGTGGGCGGCGGAATTTTAACGGTGCCGTTTCTGGTGCGCTGTGGTGTGGCGATGCAGGCCGCGGTGGGCAGCTCAAGTGCCTGCGGGGTGCCGATTGCCCTCGCTGGCGGGCTGGGATTTGTTGTTGCCGGTCTCGGACGCGAAGGGCTGGCGGCGGCGAGCATCGGCTTTATCTACTGGCCAGCCGCGTTGGCGATTGTGTTCACCAGCGTGCCCTTAGCTCCCGTCGGCGCAGCACTGGCGCATCGCCTGCCAGCTTCACGACTCAAGCGTCTGTTTGGTGCGCTGCTGATGCTGATTGCGGTGAAATTTGTTGGGTAGTCAACCCCTTCTAGCCAAAGCTGGTTCCGCTGTTTTTTGCTCTGAGCCTACATGTGGTATGATTGCTTGATACTGTGAAGCAGCCTACTGTTCTACAAATCAGTAAACCAACAACGCTATCGTGGATTGGTGTCATTTTTTCGTGTCGTTAATTTCTAAATCTGTGCGAAGCGCGTTAATTCACTCTGTATCAAACACCTAATGCGCATCGCTCAACGCTTGCGAATAAGCAATTCACTAATCCTAGCATTGCAACCCAAATCAGGCGACAATAGTCTGTTTTTACCAACCTGTGAGGAATTTGAATGTCTACGCAGACACAATGGGTCTTTGCTTTTGAGCAAGGAAATGGCAAGGATAAAAAGCTGCTCGGCGGCAAGGGATCGAATTTATGTGAGATGACCCAGCTTGGTCTGAATGTACCGCCTGGGTTTGTGATCTCGACCGAGGCGAATCTTGCCTACATCGACCGCCCCGACAAAAGTCTGCCCGAGGGGGTGATGGATCAGGTACGCGCCCAAATGAAGGCCGTTGAGCAAAAAACCGGCAAGGGTTTTGGCAATGCCGAGAATCCGCTGCTGGTCTCGGTGCGCTCTGGTTCGGCGATTTCGATGCCCGGGATGATGGACACGATCCTAAACCTCGGACTGAATGCTGACACCCTGCAAGGGGTAATCCGCGCCAGTGGTGATGAGCGTTTTAGTTACGATGCCTATCGTCGCTTTATCCAGTTGTTCGGCAAGGTGGCACTTGGTGTGCCCGATGAGCTGTTTGATCGCCAGTTTGAGGAGGTCAAGCACAACGCCCATGTCAAGCTCGATGTTGAGCTGTCTGCGGCTGATCTGCGCGATGCCAGCGAGCGGTTTTTGAAGGTTGTCGAAGAGCACACTGGTCGTCCTTTCCCTAGCGATCCTTACACTCAGCTTGAGATTGCCATTAAGGCGGTCTTTAATAGCTGGATGGGACGGCGCGCCGTTGATTATCGTCGCCAGTTCAATATCACCAAAGACATGGCGAATGGCACGGCGGTGAATGTGCAGACCATGGTGTTCGGCAACCGTGGCAATGATTGCGCCACCGGTGTTGCCTTTACCCGCAACCCAGGCACTGGCGAGAACAAGCTCTATGGTGAATATCTGGTCAATGCCCAAGGTGAGGATGTGGTCGCCGGTATCCGCACCCCGAAACCGATTGATCGGATGGCAGCGGAGATGCCCAAGATGGCGGCAGAGCTGGCGGAGCTGCGCAACAAACTCGAAACCCACTATCACGAGGTGCAGGATTTCGAGTTCACCATTGAGCGCAATGTGCTCTATTGTTTGCAAACCCGCAACGGCAAGATGAATGCCACCGCGATGGTGCGCACCTCGGTGGAGATGGTGCAGGAAGGGCTGATCAGCAAAGAACGGGCGCTGTTGCGCATCGACCCAATCAGTTTAGAACAGATGCTGTTCCCGCAGCTTGATCCCACCGCAGAGGCGCAACCTGTCGCCCAAGGTCTGCCGGCCTCACCAGGGGCCGCCTCTGGTATTGCGGTGTTTGATGCCGACCGTGCCGAGACTTATGGCAATGAACAGGGTCAGAAGGTGATCTTGGTGCGCGAGGAGACCAAGCCCGAAGACATTCACGGCTTCTTTGCTGCC
>SKYD01000010.1 GCA_007128075.1 Thiorhodovibrio sp. | reverse complement strand
GCCCGGGGGCAGTGGTGCCGTTGTCAATTGTCAGCATCTCGGCAACATCTTTGTGCAATGCTGCCGAGGCACCCGAGCCGATTTCTTCAGAAATGGTAAACAGCGGGTGACAATCGACCGGCAAATCAACCCCGCTTTCTTTAATCGCCTTGGTCGCGGCCAACAGCACCGCCGCGCCCGCCTTGTCATCGAGATGACGGGCGTTGATAAAGCCAGTGGCAGTGATTTCGGGCTGGGTATCCACAGCGATAAAATCCCCGACATGCACCCCCATTTTTAGCAAATCTTCCAGCGTAAACACCCGCTCGTCGATGCGAAATTCAACATAGGGCCAGCCGCCGGGCTGATTGTCGATTTCTGGGCCAAAGGTATGTCCCGAGGCTTTGAGTGGCAAAATGGTGCCGCGATGTTGGCCAATGTCAGTAAACAGGGTGCAGCGCGCCCCTTCGGCAAAGCGAGAATTCCAGTGGCCCACTGGCACCAATTCCAGCCGCCCATTGGGCTTGAGTGATTTGACCATCGCGCCCAGGGTGTCGATGTGCGCCACAATTGCTTTATTGGGACGCTCGACCTCGCCTTTGAGGGTGGCGCGAATCGCTCCGCGCCGAGTCAACTCAAACGGCACATCGAGCCGTTCCAGTTCTTCGCACACCAAATGCACCACGCGGTCGGTGTAGCCGCTGGGGCTGGGGGTGAATAACAGCCGTAGCAACACATCAAGCAGATAGGTGTGATCAATCGTTAAGTGCTTCACAGACGCATCTCGCGGGTAACAGTTTGCGGAAATAACAGATCAACAAAACGCTCAGCCGTTGGCTGTGGCTCGTGGTTGGCAAGCCCGGGGCGTTCATTGGCCTCAATGATGACATAGTTTGGCTCGTTGACAGCAGGCACAATAAAATCCAGCCCGGTCACCGGAATATCCAGCGCCCGCGCTGCTGCCTGGGCTGCCTTGGCAAGCTCGGGGTGAAGCTGGGCGGTGACATCATGAATGGTGCCGCCAGTGTGCAGATTGGCGGTTTTGCGCACAATCAGCGTTTGCCCATAAGGCAACATATCGGACATGGTAAAGCCTGCCTCACGAATACAGCGTTCGGTTTCATCATCCACCGGGATGGTCGATTCACCGCCGGTGGCAGCGCGGCGGCGGCGGCTTTGAATCTGAATCAGATCGGCAATGTTGTGCGCCCCGGTGCCGATAATCTGCGCTGGGCGGCGAATGGCTGCCGCCACCACCTGAAAATCAATCACGATCACCCGCAAATCTTGACCAGCACAAAACTGTTCCAAAATCACATGGGCGCAGATGCGGCGGGCGTTTTTAATCGCTCGTTCCAGATCATGCAGCTTGCGGATATCGACGCTGATCCCCGCACCTTGCTCGCCGCGTGCCGGTTTGACCACGATACTGCCATGTTTGGTCAAAAAGGCTTCCGCTTGGTCGAGCGCCTCATAATCGCATTGATCGGGGACACTAATCGCGGCGCGTTTGAGCAAACGCCGCGTCACCGCTTTGTCATCGCAGCGGCTCATCGCCACTGCCGTGGTCAGCTCGCTTAAAGATTCTCGACACACAATCCGTCGCCCACCCAAGCAGAGCGCGAAATAGCCGCTGTCGGCATCAATCACCTCAATGCCAATGCCGCGCCGCCGTGCCTCATTGATGATGATGGTGGCATAGGGGTTAAGCTGGGCGGCGGGCTGTTTGCCGATGAACAGCGGCTCGTTGTAGGCATTTTTATTTTTGAGTGCAAACACCGGCACCCGCTCAAAGCCAAGTTTTTCATAAAGCCGAATCGCCGCCTTGTTGTCGTGCATCACCGACAGGTCTAAAAAACTGCGTCCGCGCACCTGATAAAACTCGACCACCTGACGCACCAGCGTCTCGCCGATGCCAGGATAGGGGGCTTGGGGATCAACAACCAGCGCCCACAGACTCGCCCCGCCTTCACGATCACCAAACGCCTCGATATGGTCAATGCCATTGACGCAGCCCAAAATGGTGCCGTCCTGTTCGTCCTGCGCCACCCAATACTGCACCACCCGCGAGGTGCGCTGGGCAAAGATAAATTCAGCACTCGGTGGCACCATGCGCCGGGTGGCATAGAGCCGATGCGCTGCCTCAGCATCAGAGCGGCTATTGAGCAGCCGCACGATAAAGCCCTTGGGACGGCGCGGCGAAAACTGATAGCGATCCAGCCACATCCGAAAA
Organism: Thiorhodovibrio sp.; assembly: GCA_007128075.1. GTDB lineage: Bacteria > Pseudomonadota > Gammaproteobacteria > Chromatiales > Chromatiaceae > Thiorhodovibrio_B. The sequence goes on along the minus strand of SKYD01000010.1, from coordinate 10,922 downwards.
GTGTGCGAAGGATCTAAAAACAGATCCTGCGGGGCATAAGAGAGCACAACATGCGGATCGCGTAGATACATCGCCACATCGCGCATCCCTGGGCGTTCTTCTTGTAAACAGTTGGCTAGATGCTGCGCATCATCAAAAGTCTGACCAAAAATCAGCCGCCCCCAGCCGCAATCGACAATGGTGTTGGCGCTCGACGCATTGGGCGCACTCTGTGACCACTGCGCGGCAGCCGAAGCATGTTTACGAACCAGACGGTGATGACTGCGATCTCGGGTGCTCATCAGCGATAAACTCCTGTGAGTGGCAAGTTTAAAGACCTTGTTCTTGGAGCCAGAACTCCAAGAGCGCGACCTGCCAGAGTTTGGAGCCACGCAATGGGGTGATGTGTTGTTCGGGGGCGGCGAGCAATTCGGCGACATAGTCCGGCGCGAACAGCTCACGCTCGCGGGCGCGTTGTGAGGTCACCAGATCGCGCATCATCTCCAGCACCGCCCCCCGTGGATATTTGAGTGCGGGCACCGGAAAATAGCCCTTGGGACGGTCAATGACCTCGGCGGGAATGATCCGCCGCCCAATGGCTTTCAGCACACCTTTGCCGTCATCAAATAGCTTGTGCTCGGCGGGCATCCGCGCTGCCAGCTCGACGAGTTCATGGTCGAGAAATGGCACCCGCGCTTCTAGCCCCCAGGCCATGGTCATGTTATCGACGCGCTTGACCGGATCATCAACCAGCATGATTAACTGATCCAAGCGCAGTGCCTTATCCACCGCTGCCTCAGCTCCGCGGCGAGCAAAATGCTCGGCAATCAGAGCGCGGCTGTGATCGGCTCCATGCAGTCGCGGATGCACCATGCGACAAAATTCGCTGTGTTCGCGGTCACAAAAGGTGCGAGCATAGCTGGCAACTGGATCGCTGCTGTCCACCATCGGCGGATACCAATGATAGCCCGCAAACACCTCATCCGCGCCCTGACCGCTTTGCACCACCTTGACATGCTGGGCGACCTCTTGCGAGAGCAGATAAAAGCCGATGGCATCGTGGCTAACCATCGGTTCAGCCATCGCACGCACACAAGCCGGTAGGTTGGGCAATAACTTGGCGTTGGAATCGACCTGGATTTTATGGTGGGTGGTGCCGTAATGACGGGCGATGATGTCCGAATACTGGAATTCATCGCCGACCTCGGAGCCGACTGATTCAAAGCCCACCGAAAAAGTATTCAGTCCGGTCTGTCCCTGTTCCGCCAACAGCCCAACGATCAGGCTTGAATCCAGCCCACCTGAGAGCAACACCCCGACCTCGACATCGGCGACCAAACGGCGTTTGACCGCTTGACGCAGCGCGGCAAGGGTGTGCTGTTGCCAGTCATCAAAACTGTAGCCCTGTTCCTCGGGACGCGCTGCAAAGGTTGGCTCCCAGTACTGGCGTTCGCGGCTGTTGCCATTGGCCTCGATGACGCGGATGGTCGCCGGCGGCAGCTTGCGCACCTGTTGCAGAATGGTGAAGGGGGCAGGAACCACAGCATGAAAATGCAGATAATGGTGCAAGGCGACTGGATCGAGTGCATTGTCAATGCCGCCACCCGCCAGCAGTGCCGGCAAACTGGAGGCAAAGCGCAGTGCTTGCGGGGATTGGCTGTAATACAGCGGCTTAATGCCCAGCCGATCACGCACCAAAGTCAGGCGACCACTGTCGCGCTCGGCAATGGCAAAGGCGAACATGCCATGAAAATGGCTGACGCAATCCGTGCCCCAAGCGTGAAATGCCTTGAGCACCACCTCGGTGTCACCATGCGAGAAAAAATGATAGCCCTTAGCGCTCAACTCAGCGCACAGCTCTTGATAATTATAGATGCAGCCATTAAAGGCGATGCTCAAGCCCAGGGCATTGTCCACCATCGGTTGACTCGCCTGCGAGCTTAAATCGATGATGCTCAAGCGCCGATGCCCGAGCGCAATCGCCCCTTGCTGATACAGCCCGCGCCCGTCGGGACCACGCGGTGCCATGTGGTCATTGACGGCGGCGAGGGCGTTTAAGTCAATGGGTTGGTGATCGAAACGGATTTCACCGCAAATGCCACACATGAGGTTGCTCTCCCTGTCGGTGTCGGGCGCGTGCTGCCCAGATAAAACAGCCCGCGAATCGAAAGATTATCGGTTGTTACAACGATTTTAACACAGTTGAACTGGCAACTGCTGACGCATATTTTATGCCATCTGTCGTGTCAGCAATCAGCTTTGACCAGCAGTCAACAACCCACTGTTTGCACCACAACACAGTTCCCACTCTGCGCCAGATTTTGCATAGAATTTGTAGACAAATGGCCGTTGCAGTCCTATCATCAGTTGTTGTCTGAGTTATTTATAGTTTACTTCAAGCAACAGGGCTAAACCGTTGTACAAAAAAATTTTTATGCTGAGTCTGGTGGTGATGACCGGCTGCGCTTTTCAGGGTGATTCACCATCATCGGAGCTGGTGCTCACGCCGACTGAATTTGCCCAACGGATCGATCACCTAGAGACGCAAATGGCGGCACAGATGACCGCGCACTGTCAGGTGGTGCCAAGACCGCTGACTGCCAAGGTCGATGCGGTGGGGCAGTTGGTACAGCAGTTACGCGCTGATCTGGAACAACGACAATCCAATCACAGTGAGCCAGTGACCGTCACGCGTGAGTGTGTTCTCGATGAGGAACTGCTCACCGCTAAGGAGATTGTCGGGCGCAGTGAGTGGATTGGGCTGCCAGATTTGGGAACCTATCTTAAAGCGCGGATTGACTCAGGTGCCAATACCTCGTCATTATCTGCGACCGACATCACCCGTTTTGAGCGCGATGGCCAAGATTGGGTGCGCTTTAAGCTGGGGCTGAATGCCAATGATGTGGTGATTGATGCGGTGCGCGATCAATGGATCGAGGCACCTTTGGAGCGTCGAGTGCGTATCGTCCAAGCGGTGGGGCAGGAAACCCGCCCGGTGGTGAGTCTGTTGATGACTTTAGGGCCGATTCGTGAAACTGTCGAGTTTACTTTAAGTGACCGCACCCATCTCAATTATCCGGTGTTGCTGGGGCGGCGGTTTTTAATGGATATTGCGATTATTGATGTCGCCGAACATTTTTTGCATCCACGACCTGAATTTCCTGGTGGCCGCCCAGCGACTGAAGCCATTGGTGATCAGAAAAATGGTCATGATGAAGAAACCATTTAACCCATGCCACGGCTGACTTTTTATCTCATTGTTGCCTTGCTGCTGGTGGCTGGCATTGGTGCCAGCGTGCATCGGCATGTGCAATTTGAGGTGCCATGGACACCTGGCGAGCTGCGACAGGTATGGGAGGTCGAGGCGCTGATTCGCTTCACTGCCCGTGGTGAGCCGGTTTTGGTCGATCTTGCCCTGCCTGCGGATCAGCCTGGCTTTCGGGTGCTGACCGAGAACACCGCCTCGCCGGGCTATGGGCTGGCATTTGTTGAGGATCAGCGCGGACGGCGGGCGCAGTGGTCAATTCGTGAGGCCAGCGGCAGCCAACAGCTATATTATAGTGTGCGGCTGTTGGTGACACCTGACCAATCACCGCCACCGCAAGTGCCGCCGCCACCCCGCGAAATCACCTGGGATCGTCCCTACTCCACCGCCGCCGAGCAGGTCATTGAACGCGCCTATGCCCGCAGCGCGGATGCCTTCACCTTTGCCCGTGAGCTGATTCGTGATTTTGGCGATCAACGCCAAGGCGAAAATGCGCGGCTGCTGTTGACGCAATTCGAGCGCGGCGCGTTGCTGGTGCGGCTGCTCAATCAGGCGGGGGTCTCAGCGCGCGAGATCAGTGGACTGTTGCTTGAGGATGGCCGCCGTCGCCAAACGCTGACGACCTGGGTGCAGGTGTTCGATGGCCAGCGGGTGATGCTGTTTAATCCACTAACGGGTGCTCAGGGTCGGCCAGAGAATTTATTGCTGTGGGAGGCGGCTGGCGAGGCGGTGTTAGAGGTCGAGGGCGCGGTCAATTCGCGGGTCACTTTCTCGATGCTCAGTCATTATCAACCAGCGCTGGTGCCCGATCTGCGCGATCAATTTCACGATGAGACGCTGCTCAATTTTTCTATTCATAGCCTGCCGCTGGAAGAACAGGCGCTGTTTCAAACCATTTTGTTAATTCCGATTGGGGCGTTGGTGGTGGTGCTGCTGCGGATTTTAGTTGGCATCAAAACCTCGGGCACCTTCATGCCGGTGCTGATTGCGCTGGCGTTTATTCAAACCAGCCTGGTGACTGGGCTGATCGGCTTTTTGCTGATCGTTGCCGTCGGGCTAGTGATCCGCAGCTATTTGTCCTATCTGAATTTATTGCTGGTGGCGCGGGTGACTGCGGTGATTATCACCGTGATCGGGATTATCTCGCTGTTTTCGGTGCTGTCTTATCGCTTTGGGTTGAATGCTGGATTGACCATCACCTTTTTCCCGATGATCATTTTGTCGTGGACGATTGAGCGGATGTCGATTATCTGGGAAGAGGAAGGGCCTAAGCAGGTGTTGGTGCAAGGCGGCGGTAGCTTGCTCACTGCGGTGTTGGCGTATCTGGCGATGAACAATCCGCTGATTCGTCATCTGACCTTTAATTTTCTCGGCGTGCAATTGGTGCTCATGGCATTGATTTTATTGTTAGGCAATTACACCGGCTATCGGCTGCTGGAGCTGCGCCGCTTTAAGCCCATGGTGGACGATTGATGTGGGCAACGCCTGCCAAGCTGCGCGCCAAGGGCATTGTTGGCATGAATCGGCGCAACATCCGCTATATCGGGCGTTACAATCGCCGTCGCCTGTATCCACTGGTCGATGACAAACTCAAAACCAAGCTCCTCGCCCAACAGCATGGCATCACGACTCCGGCGTTGATTGGCACCATCACCACCCAGTTCGGTATCAAACAACTTGAGGTCTTGCTTGCCGATCATCCAGGGTTTGTGATTAAACCAGCCAAAGGCAGCGGCGGCAAAGGGATTTTGGTCATCGAACGCTGTGATTCCGCCCACTTTTATAAACCCAGTGGCGCGGAATTAATCCTCACCGACATCGAGCGTCATGTTTCTAACATTCTTTCTGGGCTTTATTCATTAGGCGGCACCCCCGATGTCGCGCTGATTGAGGCGTTGATTCATTTTGACGAGGCCTTTGCCGATTACAGCTATGAAGGCGTGCCCGATATTCGGGTGATTATCTTTCGCGGTTATCCAGTAATGGCGATGATGCGCTTATCAACCGCCGTCTCCGATGGCAAGGCCAATCTACACCAGGGCGCGATTGGGGTAGGGCTGGATATCGGCAGCGGCAGCGCCGTTCACGGCGTGCAATTTAATCGCCGTTGCAATCATCATCCTGACACCAATCACGCGCTGGCGGATTTATACATCCCCAACTGGCAGCCGCTGTTGTTACTGGCTGCGGGCTGTTATGAAATGACCGGGCTGGGCTATATCGGCACTGATATGGTGCTGGATCGCCACCACGGGCCGATGCTATTGGAACTCAATGCTCGCCCCGGGCTGACCATCCAGATGGCGAATGGCGAGGGACTCAAACCACGGCTGGATTGCATCGAACAACAGCCCGCAGGTCGGCCGCCTGCTGAGCGCGTCGCCTTTGTCCAACAGCAATTTGCGCGGCGCAGCGCGCTGTAAATCTCAAAAAAAACCCCGCAATTGCGGGGTGAGTACACGATAGAGGAGGTCAGCAAAAATCTTTATGACCAAACAGACATTGCTACAACTTCTAAGCAAATGATATGCCAGCAACACGGGAGCCATGATTGATGCCTAAAACTCGCGTTTTATTTGTTTGTATGGGGAATATTTGTCGCTCGCCAACAGCGCATGGCGTTTTTCGAACAATGGTCGCTAACGCTGGGTTGGCGGCAGCCATTGAGATCGATTCGGCCGGAACCCATGCCTATCACCTCGGTGAGCCACCCGACCGCCGCTCTCAGGCAGCAGCACGGCAGCGGGGAATTGATCTATCGGATCTGCGGGCGCGCCAAGTCAGCGTTGACGATTTTGAGTACTTTGATTATGTGTTGGCGATGGATGCCGACAACGAAAGCATCTTGGCAGAATTGTGTCCGTCACACGCGCTCTCCAAACTACATCGGCTGCTCGATTTTGCTCCTGAGCAAGCGCAGCCTGAGGTGCCAGATCCGTACTATTCTGGTGCACAGGGCTTTGAATTGGTGCTTGATCTTGTCGAGGCAGGTTGTCAGGGCTTGCTGAACGAGATTCAACAACAACACAAATAAGCCATATTCAACAGGCAGTGAGCGATATGTCAACCATGTGAAATCACCATATTTAACCCTCAAACTTTTCGTTTTCAAAGTCCTGCGCCGGGTGCCGCTGCCGCTGATCGGGATGTTCATCGGTCTGATTGCTGGGCTGGCGGTGTGGGGCGTGCTTGATCAGATTCAAAGCCAGGCCGTCAAAAAAATTTTTGATCAAGAATTGCAAGCGCGGCTGGATCTGCGCTCACGCGAAAGTTTGTTGCGCTTTAATCAATCGCTTTCGACCTACGCGGTCATCACCCAATTATTGGCACACCATCATTTTGTGGTCGATGAAATGATGGCGCGCTTGAGCCTTGACGGCAGCCAGCCAACGCTTGTGATTGACGCGCCGCCGCGGTGGCTGGCGAATTTTTTTGCCCATCCGATGCTGATTGCACCAGACTATGTGTTGTTCACCGACCTGCACACCCAAGTCCGCATTTTGTATCAAACTGTTGAGGCGCCGCTGCCCGAGGCACTAGATCACGAGCTTGATGACTGGCTGCATCAAGACAATGCCGAACAGCCGCTGCTCATTCGGTTTAAGGATCAGCCCTATTTGGTGATTACAGACCAGATTGAACGCCTTAGCGGTGATCAGATTGGCTATCTGGTGGTGGTCGTCCCCATCAACACCGCCTTTCTTGCCGCTGCTGAGGGCATGATCTCGGCAGATCATTCGGCGGTGGCGCTGATTGATAGCGATGAGCAACGCATTTTAGCCACCAATGAGCCAGACAGTGTGCTGCTTGACTCTCGCGTCGAACGCTGGCGCGATCAGTTTTTGATCACCAGTCAAGCGTTGCCGGCTTATCAGGGCGCGAACTGGAATCTGCTGTTTACCACCTTTGTTCCCCAGCGCGGCGTTGATAAAATATCGCGTCATGTCGTTCATTTTGAGCGTCGTCAGCGGGTGGTCGCTGCAGTGGTGTTTATTCTGGTGTTCAATGTGGTGATTTATCTGGTGTCGGTGCGCTTAAACAAAGTGCTGGCGCGGATGACGCTCTTTGCGCAACGCGCCCTGGGAATTGAACAGCCAGGGTTTCGGCGCGGCGGCAATCAACTGCTATTGTTAGAAGAATGGATTCAGCAGTTCACCCAATTGGTGCTCCGCGCCCGCGAGGAGATGAAGCGTCGTCACGAAAGCGAGATGCGTGCCACCGAGGCGTTGAAAGCGGCGATCATGGAAGCAGCACTCGATGCCATCGTCACCCTTGATCGCGCCGGACGAATCATCGACTCCAACCCCGCCGCCGAGCGTATTTTGGGGCTTAAACGCCGCGAAGCATTGGGATCAAATTTTACCGCCCAATTTATCGATCCAGCGCATCACCAGATGTTTCAGCAGTTGCTGGCGGCTTCGAATAAGCACGGTTTGGGGTCTTTGCAGCCACATGCCCGCGGTGAATTGAACGCCCGCCGCCGCGCCGAAGAGGTCTGTTTCCCCGTGGAGCTGTCGATTGTGCCGATGCGACTCGGCGATTCGTGTTTATATACGCTGTATTTGCATGATATTACCAAGCGCAAACATGCCGAGCGCGAGATCAAGGGGCTGGCGCGTTTTGCCAGCGAAAGCCCGCATCCGATCCTGCGTGTTGCTGCTGATGGGGTGATGACTTATGCCAATGCTGCCAGCACGCCATTGATCAATGCTTGGGGCACCACGCTGGGGGCGCGCTTGCCAGCGCAGTGGTGTCAGGAGGCGACCCAAGCGCTGGCAGCGGGCAAGCCAGTGGAGTGTGAGGATGATCTAGGATCGTGGATTTACGCGCTGTTGTTGGTGCCGATTGCTGAGCTTGGCTATGTCAACATTTATGCACGCGACATTACTGCGGTGCGTCGTGCTGAACAGGCCTCGCGCCAGCATCAGGCGGAGCTGGTGCATGTGTGTCGATTGAGCACCATGGGCGAGGTTGCCACCGGGATGGCGCACGAGATCAATCAGCCACTGGCGGCGATTGTCAACTATGCCAATGGCTGCATTCGGCGGTTGCATAATGGCGGTGCTGAACCACAGGCTCTGGTCAATGCGATGGGACAGATTGCCGCACAGGCACAGCGCGCCGGCGAGATTATCCGGCGATTGCGCGCACTCGTTGGCAAGCAACCGCCAGTGCGCACCCATACTGATCTCAATCATTTGGTGCGTGAAGTGTGCAGTTTTGTGGAATTTGAAAGCGAGCGTTTGGGATTGCAGATTGCGCTGGCACTGTATGATGTGCCGATTGTGGTCAATGTCGATCTGGTACAGATTGAGCAGGTGCTGTTAAATCTGGTGCGCAACGCGCTCGATGCACTCAGCGAATGCCCCGCCGGGACACGGCAGTTGCGCATCGAAACCCGGCGGCTAGAGAGCGTCGCTGAGGTGCGGATTTGTGACAACGGGGCTGGCATTGCGCCCGAGCGCATGCCGCATCTTTTTGATCCATTTTTCACCACCAAAGAAACGGGCATGGGCATGGGGTTGCCGATTAGTCAAACTATCTTGAATAACCACGAGGGCGAGATCTGGGCGGAATCGGTCGGGGGCGCAGGTGCAACATTTTTTGTGCAGTTGCCCTTGGCGAGGTGACCTTAACCGCCCCGACTGATGATCGTGATGGTGCTGTTCCCATGTTCGGATGATTTATCAATGGTATGTAAGGCAAATGTCAATATGAATACCCCATCCATGACTCGCTCCCATGAGCATTGGGTTTTTATTGTTGATGATGATCAGGCAATGCGCGCCTCGCTGCAATGGCTGATCGAGGCTGACGGGCTGGCAGTGCGCAGTTTTGAGTCCGCAGATGCGTTTCTAAGCAGCGATGCGTTGAGTTTAACCGGCTGTTTGTTGCTCGATATTCGTATGCCAGGGATGAATGGGCTGGAATTGCAAGCGCATCTTAACCAACGCGCCATTGGGCTGCCGATTATCATGATCACCGGGCATGGCGATGTGGCGATGGCGGTCAAGGCGATGAAAGCCGGGGCAGTGGATTTTATTGAAAAGCCCTTCAATGCCGAGAATCTGCTTGGCAGTATTCATCAGGCGTTGCATGAGGATGATCACGCCCGCGCCCAGCGGCGCCACCGCCAGACCATCAACGCCCATCTGGCGACACTCACCCGCCGTGAGCACGAGGTCATGGAGCAAGTGATCGCAGGGCATTCCAATCGTGAGATTGCCGCCTCCCTTGGGGTGAGCACCAAAACTATTGAGGTGCATCGGGCGCGGGTGATGGATAAGATGCAGGCAGGTTCGTTGGCTGAATTGGTGCGCATGGCGCTGTTGGCTGGTGCCGGCAAGCTGCATTGATGTACTGCCCAGAGTGGCTGTGGGTGCCGACCGCCCCCACCCGGCTGCCACTGCCTGCTTTGTTGCGTCAGCGTGATCTACACTTTGATTGCAAAGCTGAACAGGTGCCACATATTTTGGTGCAGCGTTGGCGTGATGATCGCGATCTGGCATGGCAACACCTCGATTATCCCGCGCTCCAGACCCCCGCGCCTGGTGCGCATCATGCCATCGATGTGGCATTGAGCATTGGCCGTCAGGCGGTTGAGCGTGCCTATCTTGCTGGAATCAACCGGCTGCATCTCGCCGCTGGCATGGATGCTTTGCAACAGACCGCTGTTTTTGATGAACACCACGCCCAGTCAATCTATGCTTGGCTGTGTCATCATGGTCAACTGGAGCTTGCTGCCTGGGTAGGCAGCTATCGAGCCGCAGCACAGATTGGGATCTAGCAATTATGCGTCGTTTTTTGCTCGTCTTGATTATTCTCGCCATCTTTTTGTTGCTGATGGTTGCCATGATCGCGCCCCTGTTTATCCAGCCAACGCCCGCCTCTGGGGTCAGCGATGGCGAGCAGGTCGCTGAGGCGAATAGCCAATTTATTAGCCTGCCGTTTAGTGGCACCCAAGGACTCAGCATTCACTACCGCCAGGCAACCTCCCCGCACCCGGATGCGGCGCATCAATTTGTGCTGCTGCATGGCTTTACTTTTAATTTGTTTACCTGGGATGCAGTGTTTGATTTTTTCGCACAGCACGGGCAGGTGGTGAGCTATGACCAAGTGCCTTATGGCTTGAGTGAAAAGCTGCTACCTGGCAGTTGGGAGGACATCAATCCCTATGCTAAGACCGCCGCGCTGGATCAACTGTGGACGCTGCTTGATCACTTGGATTTGGAGCAGGTGATTCTGGTCGGCAATTCATCGGGGGGAACGCTGGCGCTGGAGGCAGCACTGGCGCGACCTGAGCGGGTGCAGGCATTGGTGTTGATCGCACCTTGGGTGTATTCCAAACGCCCCACCCTGCCGCAAATCGTGGTCAATTCACCGCAGATGATGCGGCTATTGCTACTGGCGGCGCGAATGCTTGGCACCAACACGCCGTTATTGGAGCGATCTTATGCCGACCCTGAACAAATAAGCGCAGAACGCCGCCAGTTGGCACTCACCCACACCCACTTGGCGGGCTGGGATCTGGCATGGGCTGAACTGCTCAAACAATCATTGCGCGAACGGCTGGATCTCGCCGCCCGGCTCACTGCGATCCAACAGCCAGCGTTAATTATTTTGGGCAATCAGGATCGGCTGATTTCATTAACTGAGACCGCCCAGCTTGCTTCTGCTT
>SKYD01000087.1 GCA_007128075.1 Thiorhodovibrio sp. | reverse complement strand
TTCTGCCCCGCAGCTCACTTTGTATGTCAATCTTGCCAGCTCGGTGGTGAGCTTTCCTTTGGTGTTTTGGTATCATCAGATTCCGCTGCATGATCCGCTGTATGTCGGCGCAGTAATTGCCGGTGGGCTATTGTCGGGATTAGGCGGCTGGGCGCTCACTGTTGCCATTCAACGCAGTGAAATCTCTCTGGTCGGGCCGGCAATGACCTTCACCCCGGTGTTTGTGGTGATTCTTGAGTGGATGATGACCCAAGCACATCCTGGCGCACTGGGGCTTGTTGGTCTGGCACTGCTGATGAGTGGAAGCTATCTGCTGGCGCTGGAACCAGCCACCCAGCAAACCTGGTATCAGCCGCTGCGCCAGCTTGTCAGCAACCCAGGAAGTCGGTTTACTTTGATCGCTTCGCTGTGTTTTGCTGCCGCTTCGGTGTTTGGACGCATCGCGATTCAGTTATCCGATCCGTTATCATTTGCCGTGGTGCTGGCGGTGGTCAATCCACTGTTGTTGTTTGGGTTGTTGAGTGTCCAAAATCCGCGATTTTATCGTCAGGCATTTTCGATTGATTTTATTCATCAATTTAAGCCTTTGCTGCTGCTCGGTGGGCTGTTTGCTTTGATGCGGATTGCCGATCAGATTGCGCTGAGTTTGACCTTGGCCTCTTATGCTATGGCAGTCAAACGCAGCAGTGGGCTGTTTGCGGTGTTGTTGGGGCGCTGGTATTACCACGAAGGACACACCATCAGCAAGCTCAGTGGCGGCGGTCTGCTGTTGGTTGGATTATGGCTGCTCACGCAAACCTCTGTTTAACATCGATTCATTAGGGATAACAACGATGCAGGTGTGGGCGATCGCCAACCAAAAAGGTGGGGTTGGAAAGACAACCACGACAGTGGCGCTCGCTGGCTTATTGGCTGGCGAAGGCTTTCGTACGCTTATGATAGACATTGACCCCCATGCCTCGCTGTCAGGCTATTTTGGGCACGACCCCGATCAGCTTGAGTCGAGCAGTTACAATTTGTTTTTGTCCGAGGGCGAGCGCCGAATCATTGATGCCCGCGCTCCAATTCGCCAAACCACCATCAAACGGCTGGATTTGGTACCGGCAGTGACCGCGCTGGCGGGGCTTGATCGTCAATCGGGGCGGATTAAGGGGATGGGGGTGGCACTGAAAAAAGCCATGCTTCAACTCAACGAGCTTTATGATTATGTGTTGATTGATTGCCCGCCAGTGTTGGGGATTTTATTGATCAATGCCATGGCCGCCTGTGATCGTTTAATTATTCCGGTGCAGACCGATTTTTTAGCCCTCAAAGGGCTGCGCTTAATGCTGCGCACCCGTGAGATGGTGATGCGCGCCCGCACCGCGCCGCTGCCCTATGTCATCGTCCCCACGCTCTATGATCCTCGGCTGCGCGCCTCGCTGGATTGTCTGTCGCAACTGCGCCGCGAATATAATGAGAACCTATGGTTTGGCTATATCCCGCTCGATCAGCGGTTGCGCGAGGCCAGTGCCGCCGGGTTACCGCCGTCCAATTTTGACTCCAATGCCCGTGCGGTTGCCGCTTATTCAGCGTTGTTATCGTTGCTACTGGGGCGCGATCCCATTGCCGCTTACCAAGCGTGAATATTGCCAGCAGTTTGCCGCCCAAGCAATTGCCGATTGACTCAGTGAGCACTGTTCCCTTATCGTTTAACCCATTTCAGCACAATCATCACTTGTCCGCCCATGACCTTATTAACACTTGGACTTAATCACAAAACCGCGCCGGTGGATATTCGCGAGCGCCTGACCTTTGGCCCGGATGTCATCGTTGCTGCACTGCGCAGTGCCACTGAGCAAACCCCCGCCGAGGAGGTGGTGATTCTCTCCACCTGCAACCGCACCGAGGTGTATTGCGATCTCAATGACAGCGACTGTCAGAGCGAGACACCGATGCGCGACTGGCTGGCGCGTTTTCAGGGCATCGAATCAAAGCTGATTGCCCCGCATCTGTATGTGCATTGGGATCGTGACGCGGTGGCGCATCTGTTAAAAGTCGCCAGCGGGCTGGATTCGATGGTGTTGGGCGAGCCGCAGATTTTAGGGCAGGTCAAATCCGCTTTTCAGGTCGCCCGCGATGGTGGTTCCGTTGGTCGGCTGTTGGGGCGGTTGTTTCAGCACTGTTTTTCAGTGGCAAAACAGGTGCGTACCGATACCGCCATTGGCAGCAGCCCGGTCTCGGTCGCCTTTGCCGCGGTCAGTCTTGCCCGTCAGATTTTCCCTGATCTTAGCTCACAAACCGCATTGCTGATTGGTGCCGGAGAGACCATCGAACTGGCGGCACGCCATCTTTATCAACATGGCATCGGGCGGATCATCGTTGCCAACCGCACCGTCGAGCGTGCCCATCTGGTCGCCTCACAGTTTGAAGGCTTTGCGATCTCATTGACTGAGTTGGTCAATCATCTGCCCGAGGCAGATATCGTGGTCTCCTCGACGGCAAGCCCACTGCCAGTGCTTGGCAAGGGGGCGGTCGAGCGCGCCCTCAAAATCCGCAAGCATCGCCCAATCTTCATGGTCGATATTGCCGTTCCCCGCGACATCGAGCCAGAGGTCAGCGATTTGAGCGATGTGTATCTCTATACCGTCGATGATCTACAGGGTGTGATTGAAGAAGGCATGCGCTCGCGTCATCAGGCTGCCCAACAGGCACTAGAAATCATCGAGCTGCACACCGATGAGTTCATGGCGTGGTTGAGGTCGCTGGATGCGGTGAATCTGATTCAGGATTATCGCCAACGCTGTGAATGTATGCGCGATGCCATGGTGCGGCGGGCGTTTCGCCAACTGGCGGCTGGCAAGCCACCGCAAGAGGTGGTTAGTCAACTGGCGCACACCCTGACCAATAAGCTGTTGCACACACCAAGCGTCAGAATGCGCCAAGCTGGGCGCGAGGGACAGTCTGAATTGCTTGAGGCAGCCAACGAGCTGTTTCAGTTGCAGCAAGAACTGGATCGTGCGCAAGCCAAATGATCAATGCCTCGCTTCATGGCAAGCTCGAACAGCTTGCCGAACGCTTTGCCGAGATCACCGCTTTGCTGGCCTTGCCCGAGACCCAGCAGGATTCCAATCAGTTTCGTGATTTAGGGCGAGAATATGCGCAGTTAGAGCCATTGATCGACTGCTATCAGCGTTATCGTACATTAGATGAACGCACCGCAAGTGCGCGTGAGCTGCTGGCTGACCGCGAAATGGCGGACTTAGCCCACGAAGAGCTGCAAGCAGTCCAGGCGGATCGTGATGCTCTTGAGCCAGAACTGAAACGGCTGTTGTTGCCGCCAGATCCCAACGATGGGCGCAATATTTTTCTTGAGGTGCGGGCGGGCACTGGCGGGGCAGAGGCCTCGTTGTTTGCCGCTGATTTGGTGCGGATGTATCTGCGCTTTGCCGAAAACCAAGGCTGGAAGCATGAAACCATCAGCGCCAGCGAGGGCGAGCTGGGCGGCTACAAAGAAATCGTGCTGCGGATTAGCGGCCAGCGCGTTTATTCGGCGCTTAAATTTGAGGCGGGAACCCATCGCGTACAGCGGGTGCCGGAGACCGAATCTCAAGGGCGGGTGCATACTTCCGCCTGCACGGTGGCGGTGT
>SKYD01000161.1 GCA_007128075.1 Thiorhodovibrio sp. | reverse complement strand
CACGCGCCGTTATGGTGGCACGGGATTGGGGCTGTCGATTTCTCAGCGGCTGGTGGAGCTAATGGGCGGCACAATTCAGGTGGCAAGCCAAGTTGGCAAAGGCAGCGTGTTTTCTTTTAGTTTACCGTTTCAGCTTGCCCCTGCTGAAAGTCGCCCCGAATCCATCGTCACCTCGCCCACCCAAGCTGCCGCCCATCTGGCTGGACGGCGGGTGTTGGTGGTTGAGGATAATGCCATGAATCGTCAGGTGATCTGCGGCATCTTAGCCAGTGCGGGGATGGTGGTGAGCACTGCTGAACATGGCAAGGCGGCATTGGCACAGATTGCCACCAACGGCGTGGAAAATTGGGACCTGATTGTGATGGATATTCAGATGCCCGAACTCGATGGACTGGAAGCCACCCGCCAGATTCGCGCCCGTGCTGATGGTGCCAAGATTCCGATTATTGGTCTCAGTGCCCATGCCCGCGAGGAAAATATGAAAGACTCGCTTGCTGCTGGCATGAATACACATATTGCCAAGCCAATTGACCCGCCAAGCTTATTTGGCGAGCTGGCGCAGTGGCTTCCCCCTAGAGCGACCCCCGCCGCATCTGATCCAGCGACCACCACGATGGCATCGCCAGCCGCCCCTTTGACAGCAGAGGCGGTGACCAAATTGAGTGCGCAGCTTGAGGCACTGCATGCCCTAGCCAGCAACTACGACACCGCATTAGAAGATACCTTCCTTGATCACCGCCCACAACTCGATGCCGCTTTTGCTGCCGACACCGTCGCCAACTTAGCGCACCTGATTGACCGCTATCGCTTTGATGAAGCTGCCGCCTTGCTAGAGCAGTTGCGTGAAGAACTCACTGGTTCAACACACAATTAGATGCCGCACATCCCGCCGGGGCAGCAGTGACCTGTGCTGCAACTCGGCGCAGCCATGCCGCTGCCGAGCCGCCCGCTGGCAATCGGATGTCCACCGGTTGCCATTCGGTACACTGGGGCATCGACCGCGGTTTCACCACAGGGCTGATTCAGCCGCGCACACAGCTCACCCCAGGTAGAAATCGTTTCGTTCATGCGGTGGCTGACCTCAACCACCTGACCGTTGGCTTCACAACGATAATCATAAGTTGGCATTTACTCAATCCTCACTCAATGTTTTGATATTGGCAATGATAGCACAGTGTTACATCAGGCCGCGTTCGGCCAATGAAAGCCCCTCGCCGTCGCCGATGATCAAATGATCAAGCACCCGCACATCAATATAGTCCAATGCTTGTTTTAGATGCTGAGTAATATTGACATCAGCCTGACTCGGTTCAGTGACACCAGATGGGTGATTGTGGGCAAAGATCACCGCTGCGGCATTGCAGCGCATCGCCGCCCGCACCACCTCGCGGGCATAGACATTGGCACCGTTGATGGTGCCGCTGAATAGTTCCTTGTATTCGAGCACGCGATGGCGGTTATCGAGAAACAAGCAGGCGAACACCTCATAGGGATAGCCGCGCAGCCGGATTTTCAGATAGCGGCGCGTTGCCTCGGGACTGGTGAGAGCATCGCGTTCGCCGAGTTCTTCACGCAAATACCGCCGACTCATTTCCAGCACCGCCTGAAGCTGAACATATTTGGCTTGCCCGAGACCTTTGCCGCGACAAAACACCTGTTCGCTGGCAGAAAACAAACTCAACAGCCCACCAAATTCGGACAACAGCTCGCGGGCAAGATCAACCGCGCTCTTGCCCGTGACCCCGGTGCGCAAAAAAATTGCCAACAATTCGGCATCGGTGAGTGCCTCAGTGCCAAGTTTTAACAGCTTTTCGCGGGGCCGTTCATCCGCTGGCCAATCAGAGATCGCCATCGTTGATCTCGTGACAGGAATGTTCGAGCAGTTTCACAGTTTTGACCACCTTGTCATCGGTTTGAAGAATTTCCAGCGGATGCCCATCGAGCTTTAAGCTGGTGCCTGGCTCAGGAATGGTTTCCAGATAATCGAGAATCAGCCCGTTGAGGGTTTTAGGCCCAGCGGTGGGCAGCGTCCACTGTAAAGCGCGGTTGAGTTCACGGACACTGATTCCGCAATCAATCACCAAATGCCCGTCCTCGCCACGGTGAATCTCAGAAAACGAATCGGCGGGATCGGTCGTAAACTCGCCAACAATTTCTTCCAACAAATCGGCGAGGGTGATCATGCCCTGAAAATCGCCGTATTCATCAACCACCAGCGCCACCCGCCGCCGCTGGCGCTGAAAATTGATCAATTGCTGATAGAGCCGAGTGCCAGCGGGAATGAAATACGGCGGCCGAGCAATGCTGGCAAGATCGTTTTTGATCGTCCCCTTTTCATGTAAAATACTCAGCGCAGCGCGGGAATGAAACACCCCGATCACATTATCAATGCCGCCATCAAACAGCTGCAACCGAGTGTAACTGGCTCGCTTGACTGCGGTCACAATGTCTTGTTCCGAGTCCTGTAAGTTGATGCCTTCAACCTCATTGCGCGGGATCATGATGTCCTCGACCGTCGCTTGCTCCAGATCGAGAATCGCCAGCAGCATGTCGCGGCTGCGCTCGGGAATCATCGCTCCGGCTTCGTTGACCACAGAGCGCAATTCGTCACGATTGAGTGCCGCCCCGCTAGGAGTGCGGATGCGCACCCCCACCAGCCACAGCACCGCGTTGGCGAAAAAATTCACCGTCCACACCACGGGGGTCAATAGCCGCAACAAGGGGGTATAAACAAAGGCGGCGGGATAGGCGAGCCGTTCGGGATTGAGTGCTGCCAGCGTTTTCGGTGCCACTTCCGCAAAAATTAACACCGCCAGCGTCAGCAAGCCCGCCGCCAGCGCAATCGCGCCCTCGCCACCCAGACGCAGAGCGATGATTGTCGCCAACGAGGAGGCAACAATGTTGACGAAATTATTGCCGAGTAAAATCAGCCCAATCAGCCGGTCGGGGCGTTCGAGCAGCCGCCGCGCCAGCATCGCCCCGCGTCGTCCCTGCTCGGCCTGATGCCGCAGCCGATAGCGGTTGAGGGTCATCAGCGCGGTCTCGGAACCAGAAAAAAAACCTGACAACAACAACAAGCCGCCAAGGGCGACAAACAGCAGGCTTAATGGTAAATCATTCACTGCTTGAAAATTTGTGTTATTGTGACCTTCGCGCTAATCAACGGCAAATAGACTACAATCGCCCTTGCCGGCTCGCAAAATCACTGGCTCGTCGCCAGTCATATCGACCACAGTGGTCGGCTCGCTGCCACAAAATCCGCCATCAATGATCAAATCGGTGCAGTGATCGAGCATTTCACGCATCTCATAGGTGTCGTTGAGCGGGGTTTCATCGCCGGGCATGATCAGGGTGGTGCTCAGAATCGGCTGGTCGAGTTCACTCAATAGTGCCCGACAGATCGGGGTATCGGGCACCCGAATCCCGATGGCGCGACGCTTGGGATGCAGCAGCCGCCGTGGCACCTGTTTGGTGGCCTGATAAATCAAGGTGTAGGGGCCAGGGGTGAGGGATTTGAGCAGCCGATAGTCTTGATTGTCGATGCGGGCATAGGTGGCAATGTCAGACAGATCACGGCACAGCAGGGTGAAATGGTGCTTGTCATCGATGCGCCGAATAAAGCGAATGCGCT
>SKYD01000131.1 GCA_007128075.1 Thiorhodovibrio sp. | reverse complement strand
CTGAAACAAGAACCTTCTAATCTGCGCATGTCCAAGAAACACCGCAAGGTCGCTCTGGATGATGACTACCGCGCTAAAGTACTATTTGGATGAGGATTTATACGCGCTCGCCCTGCCGCTGACCGGTGGCGCAGAAGCGATCTGTAAACTCTTTTCCGTTGTCGGTCAGAATCTTGGTGATGTGAAAGGGCGCAGCGGCGATCAGGTGCTTCAAAAACTCTTGGGCGTGCCTAGTGCTGCGCTAGAATCTCCTTTGCATAATCACACGGGACTTGAAAATTTTATTTTAATGAAATACATCGATGAATTTCGTGATGCGGCGGTTGCCAAGCAGCTTGCGGCAGCTATCGCCTGCGAGGTGGATCCAGCACGCCAATATCGGCTGATGGAGTTTTGTGGTGGTCATACCCACGCGATTTTTCGCTATGGGGTTGCTGATTTATTGCCGCCAAATGTGGTTTTTGTGCATGGGCCTGGCTGTCCAGTTTGCGTGTTGCCAATGGCACGACTTGATCATACAATCCAGCTTGCCTTAGAGCACGAGGTGATGCTCTGTAGCTATGGCGATCTGTTGCGGGTCCCAGCCAGCCACGGGCAAACGCTGCTTAGTGCCAAGGCGCAAGGGGCGGATGTGCGGATGATCTATTCAACCCAGGACGCGCTGGGGTTGGCGCGAGCACATCCCACACGCCAAGTTGTTTTGTTTGCGATTGGCTTTGAGACTACCACGCCGCCGACGGCGGTTGCCCTGACCACGGCTGCCGCGCACGCACTTGAAAATTTTTCGATCTTTTGTAATCACCTGCTCACCCCACCCGCATTGCGGGCGATTTTAACCGCGTCGTTTGATGTCAACTCTCCGCTGGGCATTGATGGTATCTTAGGCCCTTCGCATGTCAGCACCATCATCGGCAGTGTACCCTATCAATTCGTGCCCGATGAATTTGGCATTCCACTGGTTATTGCTGGATTCGAGCCATTGGATGTGCTACATAGTACCCTGATGTTGGTGCGCCAGATCAATCAGGGCGGGTGTCGGCTGGAAAATCAATACCAACGCGCAGTTAGCTCCGAGGGCAACCGCAAGGCGCAGGCCCTGATGCAGGATGTATTTGTGGTGCGTGATCAATTTGAATGGCGAGGGCTTGGGCGGTTGCCACACAGTGCGCTCGCATTGCACCCACGCTATGCTGCATTTGATGCCGAAACGAGATTTGCAGTCACCCTACCCACCAGCACCGAAACCAAGGGCTGTGAATGCGCTCAGGTGTTACGGGGCCAATTGAAACCCACCGACTGCACACTTTTTGGACGCGCCTGTCAGCCCGATCATCCGCTGGGTGCCTGCATGGTCTCAGCAGAAGGGGCCTGCGCAGCCTATTGGCACTATGGTCGCTTCCGCACACCACCAGAGACAAATTAAACATGCCGCCGACATTCATTCACCCCGCGCTCGATCTCAATGGCCGCGTCGAACTGCGTCACGGCAGTGGCGGTCGGGCGATGGCGCAGCTCATCGAGCAGTTATTTTGGCGCACCTTGGATAATGAACTATTGCGTCAAGGCAACGACCAAGCATTGTTTCAGCCGCCGCCTGGACGCTTAGTGATCAGCACCGATGCCCATGTCATCACCCCGCTGCTGTTTCCAGGTGGCGACATTGGTCATCTTTCAGTGCATGGCACTATTAACGATGTGGCGATGAGTGGGGCGCGCCCGCTGTATCTTGCCGCTGCCTTTATCTTAGAAGAAGGCCTGCCGCTGAGCGATTTGGCGCACATTGTCGCCAGCATGGCACAGGCAGCGAACGCCGCTGGAGTGCCAGTGATTACCGGCGATACCAAGGTGGTGGAGCGCGGCAAGGCCGATGGCTGCTTTATCACCACCACTGGCATTGGCGTGGTACCAGAGGGAGTGATGATCTCTGGCGAGCGTGCCACAGCAGGGGATGCGATCTTGGTCAGTGGCACCTTGGGTGATCACGGTATTGCGGTAATGGCAGCGCGTGAACAGCTTGGGCTGGAGATGGAGCTGATTTCGGATAGTGCCGCGCTCCATGAACTGGTCGCGGCCATGGTTGCCGCTGTGCCCCAGATGCATTGTCTGCGCGATCCAACCCGAGGCGGGATGGCAGCAACGCTCAATGAGCTGGCACAGCAATCCCAGGTCGGGATGCAGATTAAAGAATCGGCAATCCCCGTGCGCGAGCCAGTGCGCGGGGTCTGTGAATTATTAGGGCTGGATCCGCTGCATGTTGCCAACGAAGGCAAGCTGATTGCAATCTGTCCTGCTGACCATGCCCAGCGGCTATTGGCGACCATGCGCGCCCATCCGCTCGGCCAAGATGCGGCGATCATCGGCGAGGTGGTCGAAGATCGCCACTGCTTTGTGCAGCTCCACACCCAACTTGGTGGCTGGCGCGTGGTGGATTGGCTCGGTGGCGAACAATTGCCGAGAATTTGTTGAGTTGAGGCTTGACAACTCCATCAGTTTATAAGAAACTATTAATGTACTGAAAGTAAAGTGGTGCTTTCAGTACACTCCTCCATCCTCCTTTGGTGGTATTTTTTTTAGCGCGGCTTTCGCCGCGCTTTTTTTATGCGTGTCGGTTGTGAGCCATACTGCTGCTGCAACCAGTGCGGTTCTGGCGATTGTTGGAACTTTATTACATTCACAAAAATTTACTGTCTATGCCGCGTATTCGACTCGATTTTCCCAACGCCCGTGGCGAGCGGCTGGTTGGTCTGCTCGAAACCCCACCGCCCCACCGCCCAACGCTGCGTTACGCGCTGTTTGCCCATTGTTTCACCTGTGGCAAGGACCTTGCGGCTGCAAGTCGCATCAGCCGCGCCCTGGCAGCGCGCGGGATCGCCGTGCTGCGTTTCGATTTTACCGGGCTTGGCAACAGTGATGGCGATTTTGCCAACACCAATTTTTCTTCCAATATCGACGATCTGTTGGCAGCAGCAGCAAAATTAGCGGCGGATTTTGCTGCCCCTGCGTTGCTGATTGGTCACAGTCTTGGCGGAGCAGCGGTGTTGGTCGCCGCCCAACGGCTGCCCAGCGTTGAAGCGGTGGTCACCATTGGTGCGCCCGCCACTGCAATTCATGTGCGCCATCTTTTCAGCCATGCCAGCGATGAGTTAGCCCGCGCTGGCACTGCGGAGGTTAAAATCGGGCGGCGCAGGTTCACCATCAAGCAACAGTTTCTCGATGATCTGGAGACCTATGGCGATGCTGCACACATCAAGCAGCTAGAGCGACCATTGTTGGTGTTTCATTCACCAATTGATGACACCGTAGCAATCAGCGAGGCGGCGCAGATTTATCAGGCGGCGCGGCATCCTAAAAGTTTTATCTCACTGGATCGAGCCGACCATCTGCTGACCAATCCAGTCGATGCCACCTATGTTGCCGATACCCTAGTGGCGTGGGCGGGGCGTTATCTTAACCTCACCGAGGCGCCAGCAACTCCCGCCGAAGGGCGCGCACCGCCAGTGGAGCCAGGCGCGGTGCTGGTGCGCGAATATGATCACAGTAGCCAGCGCGGATTGTTTAGTGAACGCCACCAACTGCTTGCTGACCTGCCCGCTAGCTTAGGCGGGCGGGCACTAGGGCCGACACCCTATGATTTATTGCAGATGGCAGTGGGAGCGAGTTTGTCGCTGATTTTGCGTGAAGAAGCCCAGCGTTTGGGGGTGGTGCTCGATGATGTTGAAATCCTCATCCAGCGCCCCGCCGACACCCATGGCGGCTGCACCAAAAACGACCCGCCACTGACGCGGCTGACCTGCACCTTGCGACTGACCGGGGCGTTGGATTCCAAAGCGCGGACGGCCCTGCTTCAGGCAGCACAACACTGTCCACTGGTGCTGAGTTTAGATGGACGATTGGCGATTGACGGAATCGTTGAGCCGTTATGAATCGACAAATCTGTTATTATTTGGTGCAGCTTCACTGCACAAATAACACAAAATGAACGCACTCTACCACTCCGATCTTCCTGACTTAACCCTGCTGCAACGCGGCAAAGTGCGTGATCTCTACGCACTCGATGCCGAGCATTTGCTGATTGTGACGACTGATCGGCTTTCGGCATTTGATGTCGTGCTCCCGCAACCGATCCCTGGCAAAGGTGAGGTGCTGGCGCGGTTGTCGCGCTTTTGGTTTCAACACCTAGCACACCATCTGCCACATCATCTCAGCAACCACGATTTGGCGCGGTGGATTCCCGATCCTGCCCAACGGGCTGCACTCGGAGCGCGGGCGCAGATTGTGCGCCAGCTCAAGCCGCTTCCCATCGAGGCGATTGTGCGCGGTTATCTGATTGGCTCAGGCTGGCGCGATTATCAGCGCAGCGGCATGGTGTGTGGGCTAACACTCGCCCCGAGGTTACAGCAGGCTGATCGTCTGCCTGAGCCGATTTTTACCCCTTCGACCAAGGCAGCCGACGGCGACCACGATCTCAATATCTCATTTGATGACACCGTCGCACTGATTGGTGCTGAATTTGCCGAGCAAGTGCGCGAGATGAGTTTGCTACTGTATCGTGAGGCGGCAGACTATGCCCAGAGCCGTGGCATCATCATTGCTGATACCAAGTTTGAATTCGGGCTGGATAGCTACGGACGGCTGCACTGGATTGACGAGGCACTCACCCCGGATTCATCGCGCTTTTGGCCAGCCGAGCACTACCGCCCTGGCATCAGCCCGCCGAGTTTTGATAAACAATATGTGCGTAATTATCTGGAGTCACTCGACTGGGACAAAACCCCGCCCGCCCCAACCTTGCCAGCCGATGTCATCGCCCATACCGCCGCCAAATATGCCGAAGCAGAACGGCGGCTCACTGCTTAGCAATGGCTTCTGTCAATAAACCTCTCGGCTGGTGGCGGCTGTTGCGTCCGCTGTTGTTTCATCTTGATCCTGAGCTGGCGCATCAGTTGGCACTGTCTGTGGCAGCAGGTTGGTCACACCTGTTGGCGAATCTGTCGCCACCTCAGCGCACCCCCAATCTCGCCCTGCTTGGGCTTGAGTTTGCTAATCCGCTGGGGCTGGCGGCGGGGCTTGATAAGGATGCAGTCGCGGTGCCGCTGTGGCAGCAGCTAGGCTTTGGCTTTGTCGAGGTGGGCACCGTCACTGCGCTGCCGCAGCCTGGCAATCCGCGTCCGCGCTTATTTCGGCTACCCAAAGATGAGGCGCTGATCAATCGCATGGGTTTTAACAATGCCGGTGCCGAAGCGATGGCGGTGCAGTTGGCGCGGTGGCGAGCTAAGGGTGCGCTACAGGTGCCAATCGGGGTCAATATTGGCAAAAATAAATCGGTGTCGATGGCCAAGGCACCGCAAAATTATCAGCATAGCTTTGAACGACTCGGGGCATTGGCCGATTATGTCGTCGTCAATATCTCCAGCCCCAACACCCCCGGGCTGCGCGATCTCCAAACGCTGGATTCGATCCAGCGCATCATCGATGCCATCCAAATCCCCAATCAACGGCTCAGTCAGCCACGGCCGTTACTGGTCAAGCTCGCCCCCGATTTAGACGATCAGGCATTGATTGATTGTGCACAGGCCGCGCTGGCGGCGGGCTGTGCGGGGCTGATTCTAACCAACACCACGCTGGATTTTTCGGGGCTGATCACTCAGGTGAGCGGATACAGCGGTGGATTGTCAGGGCGACCGCTGGCAGCACGCAGCACAGCGGCATTGGCAGCGGTGCGCCAAGCCATCGGCCCTGAGCCGGTGTTGATCGGCGTTGGCGGGATTTTGACCGCAGCGGATGCACAGTCAAAACTGGCAGCGGGTGCCGATCTGCTACAGCTCTATACCGGGCTGATCTATCGCGGACCGCAACTGGTGCGTGACCTGCTGCAACAATTATCGTCTTAACCAATCGCCAATAATTAAATCATAGGTATTAATGATTTTATTTTATTAGAAAATGCTAATATTATAATCATCGTTGGCACGAAGAACGCGCCATAGATCATCTGATCATGACCTTAAAACTTTATTCGGAGAATTGAACCATGAAAAAATTTGCTACTGCGATTGCGATTGCTGCTCTGCTCGGTGCTTCTGTTTCGGCGCAAGCCTGGTGGGGACCAGGTTGGGGTGGCCCAGGCTATGGCAACAACAATGGCGTTGGCGACTTCTGGAACGACATGATGGGCGATGGCTACGGTGACTTTAACATGAGCATGTCAGGCGGCGGTCGCGGTCTGGGTCGTGGTCGTGGCTATGGTCGCGGTTATGGCTATGACAACTACGGCTATGGCCCTTATGGCGCACCGTACTACGGCGGCTATCCTTATGGCGCACCGGTTGCTCCTGCACCTTATGGTGTTCCACCGATGGGCGCACCAGTACAGCCACAACAACAGCAGTAATTTTACTGCCGTTGTAGAGCTTGTTGCATCCAGCCTGAGCCTTTCAGGTGGCTCGTCAGAGCTGACTGCCGGGAAAGACCGGCATCTTCCCGTTAAAGCCTTCCAATGAGTCAACAAATCATTTAAGGATTCACGCCAACAAGCTGATGAAAACTCATCAGCCGCTCGTGGGCAATGGCACCGCTTTGCACTGCGGCTTGTAGAGCGCAGTCTGGCTCTTGTTGATGGCGACAATCGTTAAATCGACACTGGCCCTGATAAGCAGCAAACTCGCGAAAGCCGCGTTCAAGTTCTTGGCGACTGAGCGCACCGAGCCGAAAACTGCGCACACCAGGCGAGTCGATGAGATAACCGCCGTTGGGTAAACGATAAGCGGTGGTGGCTGAAGTGGTGTGTCGTCCAAGCCCCGTAGCCTTAGACAGTTGTCCGACCTGGATTGCTTGATCTGGCAACAGCGCCGCTGCCAGTGAGGATTTGCCAACCCCCGATTGACCAACCAACAGGCTGGTGCCTGGAAGTTGTGCTGCCAACTGCTTCACCTGGGTCTCTTCCCGGGTGCTGATTGCCAGCAGTGAATAGCCAATCTTCTGATAGTGTGCCAGTGCATCAAGCCACCGCTGTTGTTCTTCGGCGGTCAGCAGATCCATTTTGTTACACAAAATCATCGCCGGAAGCTGATTGAGCTCAGCAAAGACCAAATATTGATCCAGCAAATAGCCAGTCGGCGCTGGTTCGGGGGCAATCACCACCACCAAGAGATCAAGATTGGCCGCCAGTGGCTTGTCGCGCCCGGTGGCATCAGGCCGACTCAGCATCGAGGTGCGCGGTTTTAGTTCCACAATCACTCCGCGTTTGGCATCGAGTGCCTGCCACATCACTTGATCACCGCACACCGGATAGCCGATGTGTTGGCGACAGACACAGTGCACAATTTTCCCCTCGGGATTGGCGACGGCAAGATTGGCACCATGACGCACCACCACCCGCCCCATTTGCGGTACACTGTCCTCAAGTGCTGCTGCTGACGACACCTGATTGAGTGCCACCCGCTGCTGATGACGCTCACGAACGGTACGAATACGCGCCAGTTGGCGCTCAGACAGTCGTCGTCGTGACATCTGCTGAAACAAAAAGTGGTAGTATTGGCAGTGCCATCGGCCGAAAACGCATCGGATCAATTCTCAGTTGAGTTTTAATTTTTAAGGGCATAGTCATCAATCATGGCGACCAAAGACGACAATCTGATCTGGATGGATCTGGAAATGACGGGACTGGAGCCTGATCAGGATCATATTTTAGAAATTGCGGTCATTGTCACCGACAGTCATCTGAATACCGTCGCCGAGGGGCCGGTGATTGCTTTGCATCAACCCGAAGCACACTTGGCGATCATGGATGAGTGGAACATCAAGCATCATACCCAATCGGGACTCATCGAGCGGGTGCGTGCCAGTACCTACGACCTGTTGAGTGCTGAGCGCGAGGTTTTGGATTTTTTAATGCAACATTGTCGCGCTGGTCAATCGCCGTTATGTGGCAACAGCATCTGTCAAGATCGGCGTTTTTTAGCCCGCTGGATGCCGCGCTTGGAAGCATTTCTGCATTATCGCAATTTGGATGTCAGCTCGCTGAAAATTCTTGCGCAACGCTGGGCACCAACGGTGGCTGAAGATTTTAAAAAAAACAACCGCCATCAAGCATTGTCCGATATTCGTGAATCGATTGCCGAACTCAAACACTATCGGGCAGAATTGTTGCGAGTTTAGGCAAAATCATTGCATTATTTCGCGCAAACATGCTTAGCTTTCACAGCTTAAAGTTTGATAACTCAATAAATGTTTAAGGAATAACACGGATGAAGCGGGTTGGTTTTGTTGGCTGGCGGGGCATGGTGGGATCGGTGCTGATGGAGCGGATGTGTGCTGAGAATGACTTTGCACATATCGCCGAACCGGTTTTTTTCTCGACCTCACAGCAAGGCGAGCCAGGGCCAGATGTTGGCAATGGCGCCCAGCCGCTGCGCGATGCGATGGCGCTGGATGCGCTGGCAGAGATGGATGTGATCGTTACCTGTCAGGGTGGCGATTACACCAGCGCGGTGTTTGCGCCGTTGCGGGCGCGGGGCTGGCAAGGCTATTGGATTGATGCCGCCTCAACGCTGCGCATGGCAGAGACCAGCACCATCGTGCTTGATCCGGTCAATGGTGAGCTGATTGATCAGGCACTCGATTCTGGACACAAAGATTTTATCGGTGGCAACTGCACGGTGAGTCTGATGCTGATGGCGATTGGCCCGCTGCTGCGTCACAATCTGGTGGAATGGATCAGCGCCATGACCTATCAGGCGGCATCGGGCGCTGGGGCACAAAATATGCGCGAATTGCTGCAACAGATGGGGGCGCTGCATGGCGCTGTTGCTGATCTGTTGAGCGATCCGCACAGCGCCATTCTCGACATTGATCGCTGTGTCTCTGCCACCCTGCACGATGCTGCGTTCCCGCATGAGCGTTTTGGGGTGCCGCTGGCAGGTAGTCTGATTCCGTGGATTGATCGCGCCCTAGACAATGGCCAAAGCCGCGAGGAATGGAAAGGCCAGGCTGAAACCAACCGCATTCTCGGACGCAGCCAAGATCCAATCGCCATTGATGGCATCTGTGTGCGCGTCGGTGCCATGCGTTGTCATAGCCAAGGGCTGACGATTAAACTGCGCCGCAATGTCCCACTTGCTGAAATTCACGCCCTGCTTGCTGCGGGTAATGACTGGGTGCGACTGATTCCCAATGAGCGCGAGCGCACCATTGCTGAATTATCCCCCGCTGCGGTCAGTGGCACCTTGCAAATTCCCGTCGGTCGGGTGCGCAAACTCAACCTCGGTGCAGAGTATCTAGGCGCGTTTACCGTCGGCGATCAGTTATTATGGGGGGCAGCAGAGCCGCTGCGCCGGATGCTAAAACTTTTGCTTGTTCGCTAAAAACGAACACGAGGGAATCACAATGGCTCGTATGATCATTGCTTGGCTGCTACTGTTCACCATCAGCGTGAGTACCGCGACCGGATCATTGGGACTGGGGCAACTGGTCTCATCCTCGGCACTCAATCAGCCATTTGATGGCGAGGTGGCGTTGTATGGGATCGATGCCGATGAAATCGATGCCGTTGAGGTGCGTCTTGCCAGCCTCGATGATTTTAATAAATTCCAGTTGCCGCGTCCCCATTTTCTCACCCAGCTTGAGTTTCGTGTGCAGCTCGATGATGACGGGCTGCCGCTGATTAAAATATCCAGTCGTGAGGCAATGCGTGAGCCGTTCGTCGATTTTTTGATGGAGGTCGTCTGGGCTCAGGGACGGATGATTAAGCAATACACCATTTTGCTTAATCCCCCGCGTGCCACCATCGACCGCACGCTGCTGGTCTCGACAACGAATCAACACTAAATTACTGCTTAGTGATCAAATCCACAAATAGAGGATACGCCCGAATGGCACGCATCGCCACCATTCTTTTCACGCTGTTGCTGTGCAGCGCCACTGCCTGGGCTGTTGGCTTGGGCGAACTCACCCTCACCTCGGCATTAAATCAGCCATTGCAAGGCGAGATTGCATTAAAAGATGTCGAGCCAGCCACGCTTGATCGTTTGCGGGTGCAGCTTGCCAACCGCGAAACCTTTGACAAAGCCAATCTCACCCGCTGGCCATTTTTGGATCAATTGCAGTTTGAGCCACAGCTCAATGCTGACGGTCAGCCCGTTGTGCGGGTTTCTAGCTCTGCTGACATCGTTGAGCCATTTCTTGATTTGCTCGTCGAGGTGACCTGGCCGCGGGGGCGGCTGGTCAATCAATACACCATATTGCTAGATCCTCCCGTTGCTGGCGCGGCTCCGCCAGAGATGGCGATTGATGGCACGCTGATCGAATCCGAATCAGCACCTGCGCCCGAGGTGGCAACCGAAGAGGGTTTTCCGATTCTTTATGGTCCAGTCAGACCTGGCGTGGGGCTGTGGCGGATCTCCAATGAGATGAGACCTGCCAACGCGACATTAGAGCAAACCGCGATGGCACTCTATCGCAGCAATCCTGACGCATTTGGGCGCACCATCAATGACCTCAATGCTGGTCAAATGCTGGTGATCCCCTCCTCTGCTGAGTTATTCGCCTTATCGCCTGCGGAGGCAAGGGAACAATTCACCAATGCTCAAGCGGGTCGACCAGTGCCAAGCCAGCCGCTTGCACCGACTACCGTTGCAACAGTTCAACAGCCGGTGGTGGAGCCAGAGCCTGAACCGGTCGTCGAGCCAGAGCCTGAACCGGTCGTTGAGCCGGAGCCTGAACCGGTGGTGGAGCCAGAGCCTGAACCGGTGGTCGAGCCAGAACCTGAACCGGTGGTCGAGCCGGAGCCTGAACCGGTCGTCGAGCCGGAGCCTGAACCTGTGGTCGAGCCAGAGCCTGAACCGGTGGTCGAGCCGGAGCCTGAACCAGTGGTGGAGCCAGAGCCTGAACCGGTGGTCGAGCCAGAGCCTGAACCGGTGGTCGAGCCGGAGCCTGAACCAGTGGTGGAGCCAGAGCCTGAACCAGTGGTCGAGCCGAAACCTGAACCGGTGGTCGAGCCAGAGCCTGAACCGGTGGTCGAGCCGGAGCCAGCCCCCGTTGCTATTTCAGAGCCACCCGCAGCAAATGTCCCACCGTGGATTTATGGTATTGGTGCAGGCGTGGTCGCTTTCTTACTGGTGGTGCTGATTTATCTGCTGATTAGCCGCAAATCGACGCCAGAAGAGGAAGACGACGCGGATGACGACGAAACGCCGATTGTGTTGCCTGATATTGTTGATGATCAGCAACAGAGTGCTGAGGTCGAGGTTGCGGCAACACCGCCAGAGCCGATCAATGAGCAGCGGGTGTTGGCGCAAGCGGATCTGTTCATCGCCTATGGCCGCTACCGTGAGGCACAAACTGCCCTGCAACAGGCGTTGCAAGGGGCGCCCGACTCAGCGGCACTGAAGTTTAAGCTCGCTGATGCCTATGCCGCCGATGGCCAGTTGGATACTTTAGAAGAACTGACCGCGAACATGCGTGCCAGCGGCATTCATCGCGCCGACATCAGAACCTGGAATCGGTTGATGGCGTTGCTTGGCCAAACCCCAGAATCCGAACCAGAACCTGCGCCAGAACTGGAGCTAAAGCCTGAACCTAAACCAGAGCCAAAGCCTGAGCCTAAACCAGAACCTGCGCCAGAACTGGAGCCAAAGCCTGAACCTAAACCAGAGCCAAAGCCTGAGCCTGAACCAGCTCCAGTTGCTGCGCCTGAGCCAGTCACCGACGAGGTGGATGCGCTGCTCACCGATGAGCAGGAAGTCGCAGATTCTGATCTTCACGCGCCGTTTGAAAAACCCATCACTGAGCCGTCGCTCTCTGAGGATACACTTAGCCTTCAGGCCGGCCCAGAAACCATGCAGATTAACTATCTGCGGACAGCCGGTGAAATTAAGCGACCCTCGGCAGCGGAGCCAAAACCAGCGGCCGAGCCTAAGCCTGAACATCTCCAGCCAGATGATTTCGAGGATATTACTGAGGCATTGGGTGATTTTGGCGACGACATTGAGGATGAAGATCATTTTGGCGATCCGATTGGCACCGATGAGCTGACCTCACTGGATCCTGCTGATGATTGGGGAGTTCCAGAGCAGCCGGACGCACCGCCCCCGCAAACCACCGCCGAGGTTTTGGAGCAGCAACGCAAGGAACGCTCGGCTAAGTTTGATCAGGTGGAGCTGAATACAGGCTGGCCGGATGCGGATGTCTCGCTGCCCGTTGAGGATTGGGATAAGAGTCCGGCGGGTGCTGACCTTGACGATAACATTTTGGCGGATCTGGACTTGCTCGATTCCAGCAAATCGACACCGCGCCCTGAGTCAGAGCCTGAAGCCGCAACGCCAGAGCCGGAGCCAGAAACCGAAGAGCCATTGGTTGATGTGGTGCGCACTGAGCAAAATCTGGCTGCTGACCTTGAAAAGTTCATGAACGCGCCTGAAAACAATCCCGCTGCATCGAACAGCGGATTAAGCTCTCTGGATGATCTGGAGCTAGATGTCGGCGATCTCGATGATGAGGCAGGGGCTGATGAGCTGGAGCGGATTGCCGCTGGTGAGCGTTTGTCGACTCATGAGCCAGACAGCAAATCCTCGCCACAGGAGGACGAACTGAAATCGGCATTGTCTGCCTTTGGCGATATGCTGGGCGATGACGAAGGGCCGCTCTTGCCCGACAGCGGGGCAAGCGATGTATTGTCCTCGCAGTGGATGGAGGATTCCGGGGTCTGGGACGAGGTGGCGACCAAAATGGACCTCGCCTTTGCCTACATGGAGATGAACGACAATGCCGCCGCTCGCGGGATTCTGGAAGAGATTATCCGCGAAGGGAATGAAGAGCAACGGGCTGAGGCGCAAGCACTGCTCGATCAGCTCAATTAGTCGTCGATGGCGACAACTGACTCGACCCAGCGCATTGCGCTGGGGCTGGAATATGACGGCACGGCGTTTCATGGCTGGCAGCGCCAGCATCATGCCGCAACCGTGCAAGCTGCTGTCGAGCACGCTGTCAGTCGCGTTGCCAATCATGCCGTGACCCTGCATTGTGCTGGACGCACTGATAGCGGGGTTCATGCGCTTGAACAGGTGGTGCATTTTGACGCGCTAACAAAGCGTCCATTGCGTGCCTGGACCTTGGGAGTCAATGCCCATCTGCCTGACACCATCAGCGTGCTGTGGGCGGCGGAGGTCAGCACTGAGTTTCATGCCCGCTTTAGCGCCCAAGCGCGGCATTATCG
>SKYD01000076.1 GCA_007128075.1 Thiorhodovibrio sp. | reverse complement strand
GCACCGCGTTCTATTTGGAACTGCAACCGCTGACCAGGATGGTCGCGGACAATCTCAACAATTTGATGCCAATGGCTGATCGGCTCGCCATCAATGGCGCTGACCCGATCCCCGGGCAACAGCCCCGCCTGCATGGCCGGATCACCAGTCACCAGCTCGCCCAGGATTGGCGGCAACACCAAACGAGCGCTGGTTAACCCCAAGGCATCCAAAAATCCGCGTCCTGGATCAAGCCTTGCCAGATCGCTGCCCAATAAAATGCGTTGTTGCTCGTGCCCGGCTGCCGTGCGCACTTTAATTTTCGCATCCTTGCCATTAAGTGCCTGATCCAGCAGCGCCAGCCACACCGCACTCCAGGTCGGCGTGTCGCGCTCGTCAACGGCAACAATCAGATCGCCGACCTCAAACTGCGCCGCCGCGGCAAGCGAATCTGGCTCGACCAGCCCGACCTCGGGACGGATGCCTGATTCACCTGCCATCAGCACCAGCCAATACAGCAGCAGCGCAAATAGAAAATTCGCCAGCGGGCCGGCAACCACAATCGCCGCCCGTTTCCAAACCGGCTGACGATTGAAGGCATGAGGCAAATCGTCAGGTGCGACCTCGCCCTCACGCTCATCGACCATCTTGACATAGCCACCGAGCGGCCACAGTGCCACAACATATTCGGTGGTATCGTTGGGACGCTGCCAGGTCAACAGTGGGCGACCAAAGCCAAGCGAAAAACGCAGCACCTTGACCCCCAGCCGCCGCGCCACCCAAAAATGGCCAAATTCATGCACGGTCACGATCAGGCCGATGACGACCAAAAATGCACCGATTTTAAGCAACAAATCAGTCAACATCAGCGGGCGAGGCTCAACTCAGCGACAATGGTTTCAGCAATCTGGCGTGCTTGCTGATCAACGGTCAACACCTGTTCGAGTCCATCATCATGCACCGCCTCGCTGGGAATGCGGTTGAGCGCGGTTTCCACCACGCGGGCAATGTCATTAAAACCGATGCGTTGGTCTAAAAAGGCGGCAACTGCGATCTCGTTGGCGGCATTTAGGATCACCGGCGCGGTGCCACTGTTTGCTGCCGCCTCGTAGGCAAGCCGCAAACAGGGGAAGCGTTCGGGCGCGGGTGGCTCAAAGTTAAGCTGACCAATCGCAAACAGATCCAGCGGCGGCACACCAGCATCCATGCGTTCAGGCCACGCCAGCGCATGGGCAATTGGGGTGCGCATGTCGGGGTGCCCCAATTCTGCCAGCACTGAGCCATCGCTGTATTGCACCATGGAATGAATCACACTTTGCGGATGAATAACCACTTGAATCTGCTCAGGGGTGGTGGCAAACAGCCAACACGCCTCGATCAGCTCCAGCCCTTTGTTCATCATGGTAGCAGAATCGACTGAAATTTTGCGCCCCATCGACCAGTTGGGATGGGCGCACGCCTGATCTGGGGTGACCTGTTCGAGTTCTGCAAGTGAGCGATTGCGAAACGGCCCACCCGAGGCAGTGAGCAGGATGCGCTCGATGCCCGCTGCTGCTAAACCATCGGGGCGCTGCGGCGGTAGGCATTGAAAGATCGCGTTGTGTTCGCTGTCAATCGGCAGAATGGTCGCGCCGTGATCGGCAACCGCCCGCATCAAGATCGCACCTGAAACCACCAACGCCTCTTTGTTGGCAAGCAAAATCCGCTTGCCAGCGTGTGCGGCGGCCAGCGTCGATAACAAGCCAGCAGCACCGACAATCGCCGCCATCACATAATCGACCTCGGGCAACTGAGCGACGGTTTCCAGCGCCTCAGCACCTGCTAAAACCTCAGGTGGATTGTCCATGTCAGCGAGCGCATCACGCAGCGCCAGCGCCGCCTGATGATCAACCATCACGGCATATTGTGGGCGCACCAAACGGCATTGTTCCGCCATGCGCTCGACCTGACGCTGGGCAGTGAGTGCAATGACCCGAAACCGCTGTGGATGCCGTTGCACCACATCCAGCGTGCTCATGCCAATCGAGCCAGTTGCGCCTAAAATTGCAATACCAATCATGCACCTGCTCCCAGCCAATAAAATCCCAACACAAACACCGGGGTTGCTGCAATCAGGCTGTCGATGCGATCAAGCATTCCGCCATGCCCGGGCAGCAAGGCTCCGGCATCTTTGACATCACGCCGCCGTTTTAGCCAGCTTTCGTATAAATCGCCGACCACTGAAATTACCACTGTGATCAGACACAACACCAGCATCAGACTGCCAACAACCAATCCTGAAGCGGTCGTCCATGCCAATAAGATGCCCCACAGCCCACCGATTGCCAACGCTCCCCATAGACCTTCTAAGGTTTTGCCGGGGCTTAACACGGGTGCGAGCTTGTGTTGCCCCCAGCGGCGACCCGCAAAATAGGCGGCTGAGTCAGCCAGCCACACCAGAGTTAATAAAAATAACACCAGCCACGGGCCAGATTGCGGTTGGCTGTGCAATCGCGCTAAGGCAAACCAGGGCGCACTCAACAGCCCCAGCCCCAACAGCGCCAGCCCTAGCTCACGGCGGGTGGCGGGGACAATGGTGCGAATCTGTGGCAGCAACACCACCAGAGCCAGCCACCACAGCGCCACAGCGGCAACGAAAATCAGCGCAACCGTGGAATTTGGGGTCAATAAAAACCATTCGCCTGCCAGCACCAACGCCAACAGCCCGACATAGAGCATGCGCACCACAGGATGCGTCCAGCCGGCCAGCGCGATCCATTCCCAAGCACCGAGCAGCATAAATGAGCTCATCACCAGTGCCAACACAGCGGTCGGCAGCCAGAGCACCGCCAGCGACACCGCACCAGAAAGCAATAAACCAGTGAACAGACGCTGGCGCAAACCAGAAGGTAGGTGAAGCTGCTTGAATTGGGCGATTAAGGTGTTAATCACGAAGGCTCCATAACAGAGGAATGACGGGCGCGAATCTGCTCGCTGGTCTGACCAAAGCGGCGCTGACGGCGGGCAAAATCAGTCAGTGCCAACGCCAGCGCGTCGGCATCAAATTCAGGCCACATCAGATCGGAAAAATACAGCTCAGAATAGGCCGCCTGCCACAGTAGAAAATTACTCAGCCGTTTTTCACCACCAGTGCGAATCAACAAATCAGGATCGGGAAGATCGGCACCGACCAGCCGCGCTGCAAGTGCCGATTCATCCACGACATCAAGCGCCAGCGTGCCTTCATTGACCTCGGACAGTAACCGCCGCACCGCTTGCGTCACATCCCAGCGCCCGCCATAATTAATTGCCACCTGTAAGGTCAATGCCTGATTGTGTTGGGTTGCCGACTCGGCCTCGGTGACAAGCTGTTGCAGTTTGGATGAAAACGGGCTGAGATCGCCGATGATGCGCAGCCGCACATCGTGCTCAATCATGCGCCGCAATTCAACTCGCAGCGTGGTCATAAACAGTTCAGTCAGCACATAGATTTCAGCCTGCGGCCGCCGCCAATTCTCGCTGCTAAAGGCAAACACCGTCAACACCGCAACCCCACGGCGCAGACATTCCTCGACCACTGCCCGCACACTTTTGGCACCTGCACGATGACCTGCGGTGCGCGGCAACCCGCGCTGACGCGCCCAGCGCCCATTGCCATCCATGACAATCGCCACATGCGCTGGCACCGCCGCTGGTTCGGCGGCGGGATGATCGCTTGTTGTCTCATTCACAGGATGCGGTGCGCGGTGGCGGGGCTAAATCGCCATGAGATCGGCTTCTTTGCGCTCCAGCACCTGATCGACTTCTTTGATGTATTGATCGGTAAGCTTTTGCACAATGTCCTGACCCCGGTGGTCGTCATCCTCAGAAATCAGCTTTTCTTTGAGCAGTTCCTTGAGTTGATGGTTGGCATCGCGGCGGATATTGCGCACTGCCACCCGTGCCTGTTCCGCCTCATGGCGAGCAATGCGCTGTAAATCGCGGCGGCGCTCTTCAGTGAGCTGCGGCATCGGCACCCGAATCACCGTTCCCGCCGTATTGGGGTTGATGCCCAGATCCGATTGAATAATCGCTTTTTCGACCACCGCCACCATGTTTTTTTCCCAAGGGGTGATGGTGAGCGTGCGCGAATCCTCCACCGCCACATTGGCAACCTGGCTAATCGGCACCTCGCTGCCGTAATAGCTGACCTTGACATGGTCAAGCAGCGCCGGATGCGCCCGTCCAGTGCGAATTTTTGCCAGCTCATGGACCAGTGCCTCAACACTTTTGCCCATGCGCGTGACCGCGTCTTGTTTAATATCCTCGATCATGGTGTATGTATTCCTTCAACCAATGAGCCGATGTCCTCGCCAGCGGCGACCTTAATCAGTGCCCCTGGCTGATAAATGTTCATCACCCGCAGCGGGAGCTGATGATCACGACACAACACCAGCGCGGCGGTGTCCATGACTTTCAGGTTCTCGCGCAAGACCTGATCATAGTCTAAATGACGATACAGTTGCGCGGTTGGATCGGTCATTGGATCAGCGGAGTAGATGCCATCAACCTTGGTGGCCTTGATCAACAGCTCTGCCCCAATCTCCAGCGCCCGCAGGCTGGCCGCAGTATCGGTGGTAAACAGCGGATTGCCGGTACCAGCAACACAGATGAGCACCCGCCCAGCATCCAGATGCCGCAGAGCGCGATGACGCTGATAATGCTCACAGACTGAGTCAATGTTCAGCGCCGACATCACCCGCGTCGCCACTCCGAGGCGTTGCAGTGCATCCTGCATTGCCAGCCCGTTCATCACCGTTGCCAACATGCCCATGTGGTCAGCCGCCACCCGATCCATGCCCGCCGCCGCCAGCCCGGCCCCGCGAAACAGATTCCCGCCGCCGAGCACCAGCGCTACCTGCACCTCGTTGGCAATCAGCTCAGCAATCTCGGTTGCCAGCCGATTGAGAATCAGTGGATCAATGCCGCCGGCTTGGCCTGAGCCAAGCAGTGCCTCACCACTGAGTTTGAGCAAGAGTCGGCGGTAGCGCATGACGATGTCCTAAACCGTGCGTGCCTGTGCTTGCACTTCTTCAGCGAAGTTTTCGACTTTTTTCTCGATGCCTTCGCCGACCTCAAAGCGCACAAAGCGTACCACTTCCGCCCCCGCCTGTTTTAACAACTGGGCGATGGTTTGATCGGGGTCTTTGACAAACGCCTGACCGTGCAGGGTGATCTCTTCGAGATATTTGCGCACCCGCCCCTCGGTGATTTTGTCGATGATGTTCTCCGGCTTGCCGCTATCGAGCGCCTGGGCGCGAAAAATCTCGCGCTCTTTGTCTAAAACATCCGCTGGAACCTGATCAGCACTCACGCACAGCGGCGCGGCGGCGGCAATGTGCATTGCCAGATCGCGCCCCAGCGACTCATCGCCGCCGGTTAGCTCGACGATCACCCCGATGCGGCTCCCGTGCCGATAGTGATAGACCAGACCTTGACAACCATCAAAGCGCACCAACCGCCGCAACTGCACATTCTCGCCAATCTTGGCAATCAGTGCCTCGCGGGCTGCATCGATGGTGGCAGCCGGTGGCAGCGGTTGATTGGCGAGTGCCTCAATGTCTGCCACCTGGCTGGTCAGAGCGCATTCAGCCACCGCACCGGCAAAATTGGTAAA
Organism: Thiorhodovibrio sp.; assembly: GCA_007128075.1. Lineage (GTDB taxonomy): Bacteria > Pseudomonadota > Gammaproteobacteria > Chromatiales > Chromatiaceae > Thiorhodovibrio_B. Next base: position 7,700 of record SKYD01000076.1, on the reverse strand, counting down.
ATTGGCATCTTTGGCGACAAAATCAGTCTCGCTGTTGATCTCCAGCATCACCGCCTGACGCAGATCATCGCTGACGCGAATCTCAACCACACCATCGGCGGCGGTGCGTCCGGCTTTTTTCGCAGCTTTCGCCTGCCCTGATTTGCGCATCAGCTCGATGGCGGCATCAAGATTGCCGTCACACTCAACAAGTGCTTTTTTGCATTCCATCATCCCAGCGCCAGTGCGCTCGCGCAGATCCTTCACTAAACTGGCAGAAATTGCCATGATTCCACTCCTAAAAAATCTTAAAACTCGGTTGACTCGAAACCGTAGCGGTTTCGAGTCATTGAAACCTTAAACCTAGCCAGCGGCGGCCTCGGCGGGTGCTTCTTCTGGTGGCAAGCTGGCCTCGAACGCTTCAAGCTCACGCCCACCCGCCATGACTGCGGCGGTTTGCCGTCCTTCGAGGATCGCCGAGGCAACGCCTTCGATATACAGCCGCACGGCGCGGATCGCGTCGTCGTTGCCGGGAACGACATAATCGATTGAACTGGGATCATTGTTGGTATCGACCACACCAACCACTGGAATTGCCAGCTTATTCGCCTCGGTGATGGCAATGCGCTCGTGCCCGACATCGATCACAAACAGCGCGTCAGGCAGCCCATTCATGTTCTTGATACCGCCCAAACTGAGTTCGAGTTTGTCGCGCTCGCGGCTGAGGGTCAGGGCTTCTTTTTTGCCAAAGCGATCAATGGTGCCATCCTCAAACATCGCCTCAAGGTCTTTGAGCCGCTGGATGGATTTGCGCACGGTTTGAAAATTGGTCAGCATCCCGCCCAGCCAGCGATGGTTGACATAGGGCATGCCGCAGCGAATCGCCTGTTCGCGGATCGGCTCGTGGGCGGCGCGCTTGGTGCCGACAAACAGCACCTTGCCGCCATTGGCCGCCAGTTTACCCAGATAACTGACCGCCTCTAAATACAGCGGCAAGGTTTTTTCCAGATTGATAATATGGATTTTGTTGCGCTGACCGAAAATGTACGCCCCCATTTTGGGGTTCCAATAGCGGGTCTGGTGACCAAAATGCACGCCAGCCTCAAGCATCTGGCGCATCGTGACATTGCTCATTAAATCAATCACTCCTAAAGGGGGTTTAACCTCCGCTCATCCCATGACGCAACCGTTAAGGCACCCGGCGTCATGTGTCGATGCGCGTGTGGCGCTCATGTCCGCCGTCTTAAAGGCGGGTTGGTTCGGTGTTTGGTCGCGGTCGAAGCTGCATTTGCGACAGCCGCCGTGGTTTTATACCATGATGGGCTGTTTGTGAGCAATGGATCGCTCACTTTGTTAACCCCTGACTTAATTTGAAGATCGACCGATACCGATGAGCGTCACCATTAAATCCCCTTCTGAAATCGAAAAAATGCGCATCGCCGGTCGCTTAGCCGCTGAGGTCTTAGAAGTCGTCGCCCCCTATGTCGAGCCTGGCATCACCACCGACGAGCTGGATCGGATTTGCCATGACCATATCGTCAACAAACAGGGCGCGATTCCGGCACCGCTGAATTATCGCGGCTATCCTAAATCTATCTGCACCTCGCTCAATAACCAGGTGTGTCATGGGATCCCCAGTCACAAAAAGCTCAAAAAAGGTGATATTGTCAACATCGATGTCACAGTGATCAAAGACGGCTACCACGGCGATACCAGCAGGATGTTCGCGGTCGGTGAGCCGTCGATTCTTGCCAAGCGGCTGATCGAGATCACGCGCCTTGCCTTGGCAGCAGGCATCGCTGAGGTGCGCCCGGGGGCGCATTTAAGTGACATCGGCCATGCAATTCAGACGCTTGTTGAGAAAGAGCGGTTTTCAGTGGTGCAAGAATACTGTGGACATGGCATCGGACGCGCCTTCCATGAAGCACCACAGGTGCTGCATTATGGCAGACGCGGTGAGGGTTTAATCCTGCAGGCGGGAATGTGCTTTACCATCGAGCCGATGGTCAATGCGGGCAAACGGGCGATTAAGGTGCTGCCCGATGGCTGGACCGTGGTTACCAAAGACCGCAGCCTCTCAGCACAGTGGGAGCATACCATTTTAGTCACCCCGGATGGGCATGAAATTTTAACATTGCGTGAAGAGGAAGCCGATGCCCCATCAAGTTCCACCTCAGATTGAGCGATTGGTTCAAGGGGATAAATCCACAATGAAATCCACCACCTCCAATTCCGTGTTTGCACTTGCTCAGGACGAGCTTGACACGCTCAACAACGCCCCAGCATCAGAGGCGATTGCCACTTTTCGTCGTACTCTTGCCACGGTCACTGAGCATCTCTATGCCGAGTTTGATCGCGGGGTGGCAGTCACAGCATTGGTTGCGGCGCGATCACGGCTAGTTGATGCACTGCTGTGTGCGGCGTGGCGGCGCACAATGCCCGATCAGCCACCCGCAGCACTGATGGCGGTGGGCGGCTATGGACGCGAGGAATTGCTGCCAGCCTCAGATGTGGATATTTTGATCGTGACTGCTCCAGACAGGGTAGATGAACTGAGCGATGCCCTGAGCAATTTGTTGACTTTTTTGTGGGACATCGGGCTGGAGGTTGGGCATGCGGTGCGCACGCCAGAGGAGTGTGCCGAGGCGGCGCGTTCCGATGTCACCATCATCACCAATCTGATTGAATCACGGTTAGTGATTGGTGATGCAACCCTCGCCGAACAGATGGTGCAGGCAATCGCCCCACCGGCGGTGTGGCCGAGTGATGCGTTTTTTGCTGCCAAATGCAAAGAGCAACTGGCTCGCTGGCGCAAATATGGCGACACTGCGTATAACCTTGAACCCAATATCAAAGAAAACCCCGGCGGTCTGCGCGATATTCAGATGATCGGCTGGGTAACCAAACGCCATTTTGGTGCCAATGATCTCTATGATTTGGTGACCCACGGATTTCTCACCGAAACCGAATATTTCACCCTGATTGAGGCGCAGACGCTGCTGTGGCGAATTCGCTTCATGCTGCATCGGCTGGCGGGGCGGCGCGAAGATCGGCTGCTTTTTGATTATCAGTGTACACTGGCGGCTCAGTTTGGATTTTCGGATGGCACCAATAATCTTGCCGTCGAGCAGATGATGCAGCAGTATTATCGTGCCGTGATGGAGCTTAATCGCCTCAACGAAATGTTGTTGCAACTCTTCCAGGAGGCAATTTTATTGCATGATCGTATCGGCCCACCCGAGCCGATCAATCGTCGCTTTCAGATTCGCAGCGGCTATCTGGAAGTGACCAGCGATTATGTGTTTTCGCGTTCACCATTTGCTTTGCTCGAATTATTCCACCAGCTCCAGTTGCATCCTGAGCTTATCGGCGTGCGCGCCAGCACCATTCGCTTAGTGCGCGAAAATCGCCACCGCATTGATGATGAATTTCGTGAAGATCTGCGGGTACGCAGTTTGTTTATGGAGATTCTGCGCCATCCCACTGGAGTTCATAATGTTTTCAAGCGCATGAACCGCTATGGCGTGCTCGCCTGCTACATCCCTGCCTTTGCCAACATTGTTGGGCGGATGCAATATGATCTGTTTCATGTTTATACCGTGGATGAGCACACCCTGCGGCTAATTCGCAATCTGCGCCGTTTTAGCGTCAGCCAATATGCCGATGAGTTTCCACTGTGTAGTGCGATTGTGCAGCGCATCCCCAAGCGTGAATTGTTGTATTTAGCAGGGCTGTTCCATGACATCGCCAAAGGGCGCAACGGCGACCATTCCGTGCTCGGAGCGCGGGAGGCCTGGGATTTTTGTCAGTTGCATTGGCTGAGTGAATACGACAGCCGCCTAGTGGCGTGGCTGGTTGAGAACCATCTGCTGCTGTCGCTGACCGCCCAGCGCAAAGATATTCGCGATCCTGAGGTGATTCAACAATTCGCCGCCCAGGTCGGCGAGGTGAATCGTTTGAATTATCTGTATTTGCTTACGGTGGCTGATGCCCGCGCCACCAACCCCAAACGCTGGAATTCGTGGAAAGATTCGCTGTTGCGTGAGCTGTATCTAAGCACCCGCGAGGCACTGGAACATGGTCTGGAGAATCTTCAAGCGCAAGATGTGATCATCGAGCACAAACAAAACGAAGCGATGCGGATTTTAGCCCAGCAAGGCATCGAGGCCGAGGAGTGCCGCGAGTTTTGGTATCAGCTTCATGCTGATTTTTTTGCCTCCAGCTCGCCCGAGGACATTGCCTGGCAAACCCATCAAGCACTGGCAGCCCAGACCAGCAGAGCACCGCTCGTCGCCATTCGGCCCTTGCCAGAACGCGGCTGTAGCGAGATTTTTCTTTATGTCAGCGATGCGCAAAATCTATTCGTGCGCACAACCGCCTTACTCGATCAGTTGGGCTTTAATATCGTTGATGCGAGAATCAGCACCACCGATAGCGGCACTGCGATCAACAGCTTTCAGGTGCTGACTGCCAACCACGAACCAATCACCGCTGCTGAAGACATCGACGAGCTGTGCGCGAAACTTTATCGTGAGCTTGACCAACTCGATAACGATCAGGTCGAGGTCGCCCGCCGCCTGCCGCGCCAGCATCGCTATTTCCCGATTGAAACCCGAATCAGCTTTAACAACGACAACAACCGCCAGCGCACCATGATGCGTTTGGTGACCCTAGACCGCCCGGGACTGCTTGCTGAAATCGGCAGCGTGTTTGCGCGCTGTAACATTCGTTTACAAAGTGCCAAGATCGCCACCGTCGGTGCCGAGGTCGATGATGTGTTTTTCATCACCACTGAAAACCAAACCCAAATCCAGTGCGAACAAGCCTTAGCCTGTCTGCGCCAGGCGATTCATCAACGCCTGGAGCAGCAGGGTTGAGTTCAGCTTTCAGCGATTTGAAGTCCTGCCTCGCCAGCAAGCGCGGCAAAGCCAGGAAAGGAAGTGCTAACATTGGCGCAATCCTGCACCTCAATGGGTGCGCTGGCGCGTAATGCCGCCATTGCAAACGCCATAGCGATGCGGTGATCGCTGTAGCTGGTCACAGTTCCGCCACCGATGCAACCACCACGGATACGAATGCCATCAGCCAGTGCCTCGGCCTCGATGCCTAGATTGGTCAAGCCTTCTGCCATGACCTGAATGCGGTCGCTTTCTTTAACCCGTAACTCGGCGGCATCGCGCAGTATCGTTTCGCCCTCGGCACAGGCGGCAGCAATGAATAACGCTGGAAATTCATCAATCGCCAGCGGCACATGCTCGGGGGCAATACGAATCCCGTGCAAGGGTGCTGAACGCACACGAATATCCGCCACTGGCTCGCCGCCAAATTCACGCAGATTGAGCAGAGTGATATCGGCTCCCATAGCGCGTAAAATGGCGATGACCCCGGTGCGGGTGGGGTTGACCCCAACCGCTTCTAGGGTGAGGTCTGAATCGGGGGCAATGCTGGCACCGACCATAAAGAACGCCGCTGATGAGATGTCACCAGGGATCGTCAGCGTCGTAGCGTGCAAGCGCCCGCCGCCGTTGACACAGATGCGGTTATGATTGCGTTGCAATGGATAACCAAAGGCAGTCAACATGCGCTCGGTGTGATCGCGGGTCGGGGCTGGCTCGGTGATGCAGGTTGTCCCCGAAGCATAGAGTCCAGCGAGGATTAGGCTGGATTTCACCTGAGCACTGGGCACTGGCAAATGATAGTCAATGCCGTGCAGCCCAGAAGTAGCCGCTGCGATCTTGAGCGGTGCAGTGCCCTGTTCGGTGGTGGTAATCTTTGCCCCCATCTGAGCAAGCGGCTCAGTCACCCGCCGCATCGGGCGACGGGTTAAAGAGTCATCGCCAGTCAGCTCGCTAACAAAGGGCTGGGCTGCCAGTAAACCACTGAGCAGCCGCATCGAGGTGCCTGAATTGCCCATATCAAGCGGCGTTGCCGGTGCTTTTAGCCCATCACGCCCGACACCTTCGATGATTACCTCGCCCGGGGTCCCAAGCATGTCGATGCTCACCCCCATGGCACGAAATGCAGCGACCGTGGCGAGACTGTCAGCACCTTCTAAAAAGCCGCTGATGTGCGTCGTCCCGTCAGCGAGTGCGCCGAGCATAATTGCTCGATGAGAGATCGATTTATCCCCGGGGATGCGCAGGGTTTCGCGCAAACGACCGCCGGGGGCAAGCTGAAATCGCTGAGTGGTGGTCACGATAGATTAGCCGAAATCGTAACGCACGATATCCATCACTCGGCGACAGATCTCACGCCCGTAATCGGTCCATTCACCCTGCCCCCAGTAGCGATAGCAACTGGTTTGCGATGCCATCAGATGATAGAGCGCGTTGCGATAGCGCGGATCATCGGTGGCAATACCGGCTTTGAGCACCTGTTCATTAAACAAGGCACTCGCCTCTTCCATCGGGCCTAATACATTTTCATAGCCCTTGACCCAGGACAGATCATCGGTCCAACTGCCGCCGTCCATGTGGAATTGATGATCAGCCTGTTTGAGTTCCTCGATCACCTTGGCGAGTTTTTCTGGCCCATCGCCGGGCTGCATCTGGCTCCACAGCTTGCCCTGATGCACCGGGCGCACCTCAGTGAAATCGCTTTCTTTGATGCCAAGTGCGAACAGATGCTCTAAATACTCGCTGCCGTTCATCAGCGGGGTGTCAGTGCCCGATGCCCCGCGCACTGCTTCCATGAACTTGCCAGGGAACTCGTTCATCATCACCCCGCCATTTTCGCCGTCGGCAATCTGAGTCACCAATGGCGGCACACTCTTGCCAGCAAGCTCCCACCGCTCCAGGCTTTGTGCCTCATACCAGGGCTGCATCTGGGCAACCAGCTTGGTGTCCGAGCCTTGGGTTTTGATGATGGCAATGATGCTGGCGGTCTCGCCCTTGGAATTGGTACAGACGAGGCGATGTGGCAGATGGGGGCGCTGCGGATGCCAGCCGTTGTCCACCTGCTCAATCGAATGTTCCTGCACCAGCACCCACTGATAGCCGCAATCGACCAGGGTTTTGACAAACTCATAGGCGACATCGGGATGATTGGGCAGCGCCATCTCCGAGGGCGAGAAGCCGCGCACCCGCTCCAGTGCCTCCAAGCCAAAGATCGCCGCAAAATGATGCTGGAACGCCTGCACATGCAGCCGATAATCCTGCACTGGCGTGGACGGTGCCACCGCATGCCCCCAAGGCATCCCCAGCCATTCCACCGCCCAGTTAAAATCGGGGTTCATGGTGATGGTTTTGAGCGCGTCAATCACATGATCTTCACCCATCGCCCGCAGCCCATGCAGCAGAGTGCCGGAGTATTCGAGCATCACCCGTGGCGATTTGCCCTCGCCAATCAGTTGCGGGATAAACTCGCCCATGCGCTTGTAGCACCACACAAACACCGGCGCATTGTGGTTATCGCCAATGCCCTGATTGTCCATCATGTGTTTAAGATTGCTGATAATCTCGGCATTTTTGAGATCACCGCCACCAGCAGGAATCAGCGGCTGGTGCTGATGCAGCGCAATCGCCGCCGCCGCCCGAATGCGCCCAAAATCAACCCCACCTGGGGATTGCGCCAGTGAGCGTTTGGCACCCTTTGCCATCGTCTCGGCAATCGCAGTCTCCTGACCGCAAAGATTGGGTAAACCATCAATGGTTTCGACAAGATTCGTCATCATTCTGTCCTAAATTGTTTCAGGTTGTGATAGGGAAAGTAGACGCTGCTTG
>SKYD01000194.1 GCA_007128075.1 Thiorhodovibrio sp. | reverse complement strand
CTCAGTCGGCGGATAGCCATGATTGTCCTCAAAGGCGCGGATTTCAGAATCACGCATGGCGCGACTCATCGGACCAAAATTCGAGGTGCCTTCATTCAGCGCTGGCGGGGCAGTCGAGGAGCCAGCACCCTGAACCTGGATATTGACATTGGGATAGAACCTGGCGAACTCCTCCGACCACAGTGTCATCAGGTTATTGAGCGTATCTGAGCCAATCGAGGTCAGGTTGCCAGAAATCCCAGATACCCGCTCATAGGCAGGCAGATTGGGGTCAACCTCAGCCTGCACCAGTGCAGCAGCAGAAAGCCCTAGTGCGGCAGTGGCGCCAACAGCGAACGATTTTTTTAACATCATCATAATAGCCTCATCAGTATGAAACAATGCAGTGACCAAACCGAGTCAATGCGCAACATCGCACATCGACTCGGGGGTTATTATCGCAGTGCTTTGTTACCGTTTGATGAACATCCGTTGAAAATATCGGTAGCGAAACACCATCTATTAGCAGATTGTTACCACTGTTGTTGAGAAATTTTTATGGACACGACACCAGATATTGATCCTGCCGAGGTGGCTTATTTTGAGAATCTTGCGCATCGTTGGTGGGATGTGCAAGGTCCATTTTGGCCACTGCATCGGCTCAATGCCTTTCGGACTGCTTATGTTCGCGAACATCTGATCCGCTCACTGGGACGCGACCTCGATGCTGATCCGCCGCTGGCGGGGCTGCGGGTTCTCGATATCGGATGCGGAGGCGGCATCTTGAGCGAATCCATTGCCCGCTTGGGCGCCAGCGTGACTGGGATAGATGTCGCGCCCAAAAATATCCAGGTCTCAAAATTACATGCCGAGTGGAGCGGCTTAGAGATCGACTATCAGCTCACCACGGTGGGCGAGTGTGCGGCAACAGGGCGCACCTTTGATGCGGTGCTCAATATGGAAGTGGTTGAGCATGTTGAACATTTGCCTGACTTTCTTGCCACCTGCGCCCGCTTGGTGCGTCCTGGCGGGGTGATGGTGATCTCTACCATCAATCGCACCCTGATCGCCTGGCTGATCGCCATTATTGGCGCCGAGCGCGTCCTGCGCTGGCTGCCACCCGGCACCCATCACTATCGCAAATTGGTCAAACCAGCCGAGATTCGCGCTGGATTGGGTGACCAATTTCGCATTGTCCACCAAACAGGCGTGCGGGTTAATCCCATGGATCGGAGTTTTCACTTCACCCCATTGATGGCCGTCAACTATATGATGGTGGCTGAACGCGCCTAAGCATTGCCGCGCTGCGATCACTAAGCTATTGTTTGCAATCAAATAATCCGTTTGCAGCAACCGCAAATTTTTATTTAGTGCATTTTGCTGCATAGTATATTAGAATATGGTTATAATTTGATTGACGACTATATCGACGGACGCTCCATGGGAATGCTTGCAATCATCGGTGGGTCGGGATTTACCCGCCTGCCTGGGTTCACTATCGACCGCCAAGAACAGCCGACAACGCGCTATGGTGCCACCTCGGCACCGCTGCTGCATGGTCAGCTCGCGGGGCTGCCGCTGCTGTTTTTAGCTCGGCATGGGGCTGATCATCAGATACCGCCCCATCGCATCAACTATCGGGCGAATCTGCGCGCCCTCGCCGATGCGGGAGCCACTGAGATCATCGCGCTTGCCGCTGTCGGCGGGATCACTGCGCAGTGTGCGCCCGAGACCTTTTGTGTTCCCGATCAACTGATTGATTACACATCTGCTCGGATATCGAGCTTTTATGAAGGTGAGAACGCTGAGGATGGGGTCACCCATATTGACTTTACCGATCCTTATTGCCCGTCGCTGCGTGCTGAATTGTTGCACTGTGCCGAGCAAGCTGAGATCGCTTTGCAGCCTAGTGGCTGTTATGGTGTGACACAAGGACCACGGCTGGAGACCAGTGCCGAGATTCGGCGGCTAGAGCGCGATGGCTGTGATCTTGTCGGCATGACTGCGATGCCAGAGGCGGCATTGGCACGAGAGCTAGGGCTGTGTTATGCCACACTGGCGTTTGTCGTCAACTGGGCCGCCGGCAAAGCAGCGGGAACCATCTCAATGAAAGAGATCGAACAATCCATCGGGGTCTGCACGCACACCATCGAGCGTCTGCTGATCGCGTTTGCTAAACACCGCGTTACCACATCTTAAACTTTAATGAGGAATCATTATTATGACTGAAACGACATCAACCACTGACCAAGAACAACCAAAAGCCAAAAAGAAGAAATCCAGTTTCTGGCCTAAGCTCTTGCTGTGGAGCCTGGTGCTACTGTTTGGATTTTTGTATCTTGGCTCGCTGGAGCGGAGTGTACTAGATGTAGATACCAGCAACTTGCAGCAAACCGCACGCGAGCTATTGCATTCGGGGGCTGAAGGGGTGAGCCGTCTCTCGCAGCAAATTCTCCATCCTGAAAAACACGAGGCTGGCACTGAGCCAGCGGCTGATCAGACACCACCGGCAGCTCCGACCACTGCATCACAGCAGCGTCCTGCCAGTGCGCCGCAGATGCCTGAGCGTATCGAGCAGCCCATGGTCACCCAGCCGACCATTGTCCAACCCAGTGCCCCGGCGCAGCCTATGATGGCGCCACCGCGTCAGGAGCCAGCCGCCGCGCCCCAGCCGCCAGCGCGTCAAGAATCGCCACAGGTTGCGCAGCAGCAGCAATCCAGACCAGCTCCGCGTCCTGATTATCAGGCAATGCAGCGCGAGGCGATGGAAGCAGCCCGTCAGCAATGGGAAGCAAACTTCCGGCAGATGCCACAGCCTTACAGCCAACAGCAGCCGCAATATCCTGGGGCGTATTCCTATCCGCCACAGTCCTATTATCCGCCGCAGTATCCTTCCCCATATCCACCTGCCTATCGCTAGATAGCGACCCAGCAAGCGCACCTAAGCGTGCGCTTGCTGGGCATCTGCTCGATGCAAACATAGCCCCGAAGGCTCAGGCTGGTTGAGCGTTCCAGGGTTTTACGCCTGAAACATAATGAACGACCTGAAGCCAAGGACGGCGTAGGTCGGACATCAAAGCGTACGCTCAACCGCCTGCCTAGCGGCTTACAGCAAATTTCCGTTAAACTAGCCTAAATTCCTGCCGCACGCTTGTTCTTTTTCAAACACACATGAAGCAACAGATCATTCAACTCATTGAAACCGCACTGCACCAACTCGCCGCCCAAGGCCACTTGGGGGCGGTTGCTAGTCCGCCGCCGCCACAGATTGACCGCACCCGTGATCCCGCCCATGGTGATTACACCACCAATATCGCGCTGGTGTTGGCAAAGACCGCAGGACAGCCACCGCGAACACTTGCCGCTCAACTCGTGGCAGCACTGCCCGCCATTGCCGGCATCGACAAGATCGAGATTGCCGGGCCTGGGTTTATTAACTTTCGTCTCAGCACCGCCGCGCATCAGGCATTGGTTGCCAAGATTTTAAGCGCAGGTGCCACTTTTGGACAAAGCAGGCTCGGTGCTGGCAAAAAGGTACAGGTAGAATTTGTCTCCGCCAATCCCACCGGCCCTTTGCATGTTGGCCACGGGCGGGGCGCAGCTTACGGTGCTGTTGTCGCCGATTTGCTGGAAGCGGTTGGCTACGCAGTGCAGCGTGAGTATTATGTCAACGATGCGGGGCGGCAGATGGATATTTTG
>SKYD01000062.1 GCA_007128075.1 Thiorhodovibrio sp. | reverse complement strand
GCGGAGCTTCAGGCTCCCTAGCGGGGGTGGTGGTGGTCGTTTTTTAGGCATTTTTTGCACAGTGGGCTGTTTAGTAAAATTATGATTATACTATGTTTTTAGATTGAGCGGGAATTGCTGAAGTATAATAAACAATACTGCGGACAGTTTTTGATGAGAGGGTGGCGGCACGGGGCAATCTTCGATGGGGGTGTAACCTGCCTCTCGCTACTTCTTAAAGATCAATGGGTTAGCAAGGCTAAAAATCAAGAACATTACCCTTTGGGCATCGATCCACGCAGCGGATGATTGACTAATTCCGACAAGGATGCGCGGCATCGGCCTGACGCTCGGCCTCGGTTGCCCGCACAACAATCAGTTGCGCGGCGATATGTTGTGGAATCGAGGTGCGGGTGGCTTTGTGTCCAAAATTCTGATTTTCATCATTTTTTCTGTCCTGCAAAAGCTCCCCCTGATCACGGGTTAGCGCCAGATAGACATCTGCGAGAAGTTCAGCATCTTCCAGTGCGTCATGGGCATCGCGCTGGCTCGTGTTCTTTCTCCACGCATGTCTTTCTTTTCTTATAACAGAAAGACGCGAACATAAAGCATCTAAATTGTTGTGCTGTCCGGGATAGCGCTGGCGTGCCATGTCGAGGGTATCAATAATATCCCACTGGCTTTCGATTGATGGATGCCCTGGTTGCCAGCGTGTTAGCTCCTGATTCAAAAAACCCAAATCAAAGGGCGCGTTGTGAATAATGAGCTGGGCATCTTTGATAAATTCAAGAAAATCAGCAGCAATGTCGCCAAAACGCGGTTTGTCTTTCAGATCGGCATTGGTGATACCATGCACTGCTGTTGCACCAGCGTCGATTTCACGATCAGGTTGTAATCTTTGATCAAAACTGTTGCCAGTTAAGCGACGGTCGATCAACTCCACGCAGCCAATTTGAATGATGCGATGACCTTCAGTCACCTCAAGCCCGGTGGTCTCGGTGTCAAGTGCAATCTGGCGCATAAGTTAAGGTTGGCGGGGAATGCCGCGATTGGCGAGTTGGTCGGCGCGTTCATTGCCAGGGTGACCGCTGTGGCCGCGCACCCAGTGCCAGTCGATTTGATGCCCGCTTAACGCCTGATCGAGCCGCTGCCACAGGTCCTGATTTTTAACTGGTTTGCGTGATTTGGTCATCCAGCCGTTGCGTTTCCAATTTGGCAGCCACTGTTCGACCCCATCTTGTACATAGCGCGAGTCAACGGTGAGCTGCACCTGCGATGCAAACTTCAACGCTTCAAGGGCAGAAATCACCGCCATGAGTTCCATGCGATTGTTGGTCGTTAATTCCTCGCCGCCGTAAAGTTCTTTTTCGTGCGCATTCCAGCGCAACACAGCCCCCCAGCCGCCAGGTCCGGGATTGCCCTTGCAGGCACCATCGGTAAAAATTTCAATGATTTGAGTCATCAGATTGTTCTCGCACTGTTGGTTTGACCGCGCCACCAGGCAGTAGCCGCGCCCGCCGCCGCGGCCAGCTAGGGCGCACAGGGGTTGGGGTGTAGACGCGCTTGACCGCTCGCAGAGCATAAATCCCGCCCAATAATGGCCACCAGCGTTGGCCGAGGGCTTCTAAATTTTCTAGTCGTGTCCCAAAGGCACGGCGTACTGGTGGGCAAAACACCAGCATCTCGCGCCGCTCAACCTGCATCCCAACTAACGCCAGCCAATCAGTGAGCCGTCCTGGGGTGAGATGCGATCCACACCAAGGCACGCGAGGTCGCCAGCGCGGCCACAGCCGGCGCAGCCCCCAAGCACTGTGTGGATTAAAGCCGAGTAAAATCACCCGCCCTTCAGGCACCAACACGCGCTCGACCTCACGCAGCACCCCGTGCGGATTGCTGGCAAAGTCCAGCGCGTGAATCATCACCACCACATCCAGACTATCAGCGGCAAAGGGCAGACGATCCAACGCCCCGCACAATGCCAGCGCAGGGGGATGCGCAGGTGTGGGCTGTGCCTCGATCACTAGACGGTGATGAACGCGACTGATCCCCAAGAGCGGCGCAAATGGCTCACTCAACCCCAGTTGTAACAGATAGTAACCAAAGCTTTCTTCCAGCAGATGGCGCAGACAGGTCTCTTCAGCCTGGGCAATCCGCTGACCGAGCGGGGTGCGATACCACTGCGCTAAGGCGTGCAATGGATCATCGGCAAATTGCTCACCACACTGACGCATGACCGATCCCAAATAAGATCAAACATAAGATCGCATGAATTAGGGTTTTCCCGTATAATAAACAATTATCATGTTTTATCAAGCTACATCCATCATGCCTATGTTGCACTTACCAATCCCCCGCTCTTTATTAAGCTGTCTTGCTGTTTTGCCTGGCCTCATCGCCTCTAGCGGCTGTGCCACGCGCAATGCCCAGCTCGCCGAACCGATTTCGCAGGTGGTCTCAGCACGCGAATATGGCTTTGTCCGTCCAGCCAATCAGGGTGAGAACACAAAATCCGCGTCGCGGACTGCGCAACGCCACGCATCAAACCACAACCTCTGGCATCGGCTGCAAACTGACCAGCCGCTTGGCATCGCCTCGCATCCACGGATTGATTCAGCGGTTGCCCAACTCAAGCGCAATCCGCGCTATCTTGAGCAACTCGCGGCGCGCGCCAAGCCTTATCTGCATCTGATTGTCGCCGAGCTAGAAGACAACGGTCTACCCGCAGAGCTGGCGTTGTTGCCTGAAATTGAAAGCCGCTATAATCCGCGCGCGGTCTCGCCAATGCGTGCCGCAGGGCTTTGGCAGTTTATGCCTGCGACAGGTCAGGCGATGGGGCTTGAGCAAAATGCCAGCTATGATGGTCGCCATGATGTGATTGCCTCCACCCGCAGCGCGATTGCCTATCTCAAACAACTCAACCAACAATTTGATGGCGATTGGGCATTAACGCTTGCTGCCTACAACGCCGGACCTGCTCGCGTGCGTGGGGCGCAACGGGCAAACCAGGAGCGCGATCAGCCCACTGATTACTGGTCGCTGGATTTGCCAGCCGAAACCCGCGCCTATGTCCCCAAGCTGTTGGCTGTCGCCCACCTCGTTTCGCAGCCAGAACATTACAATCTAACTTTGCCGGCAGTGCCCAATCGCCCCACTGTCGAGCTGGTTGAAACCAATGCAACGCTTCATTTTGACGAGCTTGCCGAGATTTGTCATGTCCCAGTTGCGACCCTGCGCAAGCTCAACCCCGGATTTAAGGGCGACCGCTTAGCGCAGAATCAGCCCTACACCCTGGTGTTGCCGGTTGGCAGCCGCCGCCATCTGCTTGCCCATCTTAGAAAAACTGAGCAACCTGCCCTGGCAGGTCGGGCGCGTTCGCGGCCATCAGATTCTTAATACGCCAGCTCCACCCGCCGATTCAGTGCCATCGAGCGTTCATCGCGGCCCGGCTCGGCGGGGCGTTCCTCGCCGTAGCTTAGGGTCGTCAATTGGCTGCTTGACACCCCCTCACCAATTAGAAAGCGTCGCACCGAGTCGGCGCGTCGTTCACCAAGCGCGAGATTGTACTCGCGGGTTCCGCGCTCGTCGGTGTGGCCTTCTAAGATCACCTGAGTCCCAGGCGACTGGATCAGATACTGCGCATGAATGCGCAATAGCTCCATATACTCCGGCTTAATGCCAGCATCATCGAAGTCAAAATAAACCACGCGCCGGAAGAGTGGGCTGTCGGGGTCATCAAGTGACCATGCGCCATCCCGCCCTCCCAGCCCGCGGGTGGTTGCTCCATGCCTGGAGCCATCGCTTAGGGCATCCAACTCAGCGGCACTAAGACGATCATCATGGGCCGAGTGTTGTTTGGGAGCCGAGGGGCATCCCGTCAATCCAGTCAGCAAACAGGCGGTGATGAGCACCAGCAGGGCAAGTTTTCGCACAGTATAAACTCCTTATACATTCAGTTTAATCAAGATTGGTTTAGCGAATCAGTGGCGACCATGCTGGCTCGCGCACCTCACCGACATCTTGGCTTAATCGCTGCCCGCTGCCGCCAGCAATCGGAGTCACTGCCAGCACGCCGCGCCCTTGGTGTTGGGTGGCATAGATCACCATGCTGCCATTGGCAGCAAAGCTTGGTGACTCATCGAGGCCGCCGCGACTGAGCAAGCGCATCCCGCGTCCACTGGCATCGATGGTGGCGATATGATAACGGCCGTTGGCCAGGGTCACGAAAGCCAGGGCGCGGCCGTTGGGCGCAACATCAGCGGCGGCATTGTAACTGCCCTCAAAGGTCAGCCGCTGCGCCTCGCCACCGCTGGCTGGCACCTGATACAGTTGCGGCCGTCCAGTGCGATCTGAGGTAAAAAACAGCCGCTGGCCATCAGATGAAAACACCGGCTCGGTATCAATCGCCTGATGGTTGGTGATGCGCCGCAATTCGCCTGTCGACAGATGCAGCACATAGATTTCGGGATTGCCATCTTTGGAGAGTGTCATCGCCAGCCGCTGCCCATCGGGGGCAAATGCCGGCGAGCCGTTGATGCCCGGAAAACTCGCCACCCGCTCGCGCCGTCCACTGGCCAATTCTTGGATAAAGATCGAATGCCGCCGTCCCTCAAAGGAGACATACGCCAGCCGCCGTCCATCAGGCGACCACGCCGGCGACATGATCGGCTCTGAGGATTCGACAATGGTTTGTGGATTGTGACCATCGGCATCAGCCACGCGAAGTGTGATGCGCTCATTGGGGGTGCCGCGTCCAACTGAGGTCACATAGGCAATACGGGTTGAGAATACCCCCGGCTCTCCAGTGAGCTTTTCATAGATCGCATCAGCAATCCGATGTGCGGTCAGACGCAGCCCCTGGGCGGTGCTGCGCTGGCGGCCATCGAGTAATTTTTTATTGCCAAAGACATCAAACAAAGCATACTCGACCAGATAGCCCTCGCCATCGGGCTGAATCCTGCCAATCACCAAATTATTGGCATTCAGTGACTGCCAGTGACGAAACTCAACCTCGGATTCGCGGTGTGGCTGGCTGGTGAGATCGCGGGCGGCAAGCGGGGCAAAACGCCCCGTTCGGGTTAAATCAGCAGTGATCACGGCGGCAATATCCACCACCGGGCTGGCGGTCTCACTCAGCCCAAAAGGGACAATCGCAATCGGTTGCGCCCCCTCAACTCCACCGGTGATTTCAATGGTCAGCCGGGCAGTGGCGGGCGGTGTCACGCTGATGAGCGAAACCAGAAATAGAAAGAGCAATTGGCGCATGACTATCTTTTCCTAAAAAAACTAAGCAAAGTTGCTCATGGTGGTTTGTCGGCATATCGCACTCCGTTGATAGTCCCAACCGGAGGTGCTCAACTTTCATATAGTGCCATTTTTGGTTGAGTTGCCGCCAATGGAGTGGCAATCGACAACATTTCACGGGCATGAGCGCGGGTGGTGGCGGTGATTTCTGCTCCGCCCAACATGCGGGCAATTTCTTCGATGCGTTGTTCCTGATCGAGCATCTTAATCGCGGTGAGCGTCATTCCAGACTTGGTGTATTTGCTCACCCGCAACTGCTGATGCGCCTGGGCTGCCACCTGCGGCAGATGGGTAATACACAAAATCTGGCGATCATCGCCAAGGCGGCGCAAACGGTGGCCGACGGTCTCGGCAATACTGCCGCCGATGCCGACATCAACCTCATCAAACACCAAGGTCGGGATGGTGCCGCCGCTAATCGTCGCCACCTGCAACGCCAAACTGATCCGCGATAACTCGCCACCCGAGGCAACCCGCGACAGCGGCTGCAATGGCTGACCAGGATTGGCACTGACCAAAAAGGTAATTTGATCGCAGCCGTGCGCTGTTCCGTGTTCGATATCCTGGGTGACCAGATCAATCGCAAATTGACCACCATCCATCCCCAACTGGTGCATATCCTCGGTAACAATGCGGCTGAGTTCTATCGCCGCTTGATGTCGTGCCTGGCTTAACTGCGCTGTATCCTCAATATATTGTTGTAGCGCCATGTTGCGCTCACGATCTAGTGCCTCAAGGTCGGTGCCTGTTTGCTCAAGCTGTTCTAATTCTCGCTCTAGCCCCGCCAGATGGTCACGCAGTTGGTTGGGCAACATGCGGTATTTGCGGGCAATGTCGTGAATGTGTTCAAGCCGCGCCTCAACGGTCGCCAGCCGCTCAGGATCAAGCTCCAGACCATCGAGATATTGGCGCAGCCCAAAAGCGGCCTCTTCGAGCTGCACCCCCGCACCTTCCAACAACTCGACAAAGGTGCCGAGCTTAGAATCATGCTCAAGCAAGGCACTTAATTCACTGGTGGCCTGCCCGACCTGCTCATGGAGCGCGGCATCGCCTTCGTAGAGCCACTGCACCAGCCGCGCCGCAGTGGTTTGCAATTGGTCAAGATGCGCCAAGCGACGCTGTTCGCTGTCTAGCTGATCCAGCTCGTCGGCAGCCAGTGCCAGCGCGTCCAATTCTTCAACCTGCATCCGCACCAGCTCCAGCCGTGCGGCGCGTTCTGATTGGACATGCACCAATTGGCGCCAGCGTTCATCCAGGGTTCGCCAGCGTCGATAGCAATGTGCCACCTGCTCAACCAGCTCAGTGTGTCCGCCATAGGCATCGAGCCGCATCCGCTGCGCTGGCGCGTGTAATAATGATTGGTGGGCATGTTGACCGTGAATATCGACCAAATAATCACCGAGGGTGCGTAACTGCGTGCTACTGACGGTGTGGCCGTTGATGTAGGCCCGCGAGCGTTTGTGTTGTGAGAGCACCCGCCGAATCACACACTGCTCCGCAGTTGCCAGCCCTTGCGTTTCCAGCCACTGCCGCGCCTGATCGCAGCCACTGAGGTCAAAATGGGCACTGATCTCGGCATCATCACAGCCATTGCGAATCATTTTGGGATCGGCTCGTTCACCAAGGGTGAGCGCCAGCGCGTCCATCAGGATTGATTTGCCCGCCCCGGTCTCGCCAGTGAGTGCGGTCATCCCGGCATTGAGCTGAAGCTGCAACTCAGCGACAATAATTAGGTTTTTAATATGTAATTGCGTCAGCATAGAGAACCCGCATGTTGATAACCGCCCCAGCCCAGTTTGGCGCGCAGGATAGCAAAATGATCATGGCCACGCGGATGCAGCAGTCGCAGCCGGTGGACACTTCGACGAATATGAATCAGGGCGTTTTCAGGCACATCAAGCTCAATCTGGCCATCACAGGTGATGCGCACCTGCTCGGGGGGAGCGTGGGTTAGGCGCAGCGCAATCTGGCTGTGGCTGCTGATCACCAGCGGCCGATTGCTCAGGGTATGCGGACAGATTGGCACCAACACCAGCGCCTCCAATGCCGGATGCAGCAACGGTCCACCGCCGGAGAGTGCGTAGGCAGTGGAGCCGGTCGGGGTCGCAATAATCAGCCCATCGGAGCGTTGTGAATTGACAAAATGACCGTCGATCTCAATCTCCAGCTCAATCATGCGCACGCTGTTCCATTTGGCAATGACCACATCATTGAGTGCCAGCGTGGTGCGCTGGCCGCTGTCAACCTCAAGTAGACAACGCTGATCTTCGTAAAATTCGCCACTGAGAATTTGATCGAGATAGGCCTCGATGCACTCTGGTGACACATCGACCAAAAACCCCAAGCGGCCTAAGTTGATCCCAAGCAGTGGGGTCTGGTGCGGCGCCACCTCGCGTGCAGCATGTAACAGCGTGCCATCGCCGCCAACCACCACCACCAAATCTGCCCAGCCACCCAGCCGAGCGGTATTCATGGCGCGTTCAGGCAGCAACAGCGATTGCGCACTCAGCGGATCCAGCCGCGTGTCACAGCCGCACGCGCTCAGATGGGTGAGGAGACGGCGGATTGTGCTCAAGACACGCGGTGCGTCGTCCTGCTTGCCGATAATGCCAACAGTGTGAAAGGCGGTCATGTTTTCAAGGCAGTTGACACAATGGCGTATATAAGTTCGGTTTTGATCGTTGGAATCGCGTCTTTGGCTTGCAATTATAGAGCAAAACCGCGACAGTGTTCAGTGATTGTCTGGATACATTCGAGATAGAGGAATTAGTGTATGAGTGGACAGCCAAAGCAGCAGGATCAGGAACGCGAGGCCATCGACATGGAAGAGCATCACACCGACGACACCGAGGCCGAGACCCAGCTCACCCGCGCTCGCGATGTGATGCCCGGGCTGATTCCGCTGTTGCCAGTGGCAGCGCGCCCGTTTTTCCCAGGTCAGGCGGTGCCGCTGTTGATGGATGCCAAGCACTGGCGTTCGACGATTAAGGCGGTGATCAACAGCGAGCACAAAATGCTCGGTGTGGCACTGGTCAAAAGTGCGACCTCAGAAACTGCGACACCGGATGATTTTCGCGCCGTCGGCACCGCCTGTCGGGTGCATCGGGTCAATGAGTCCGAGGGCAAGCTGCAAGTGCTGGTGGAATGTCTGCAACGCTTTCGCATCGAGCGGTTTGTCACCCGCAAAGTGCCGTTTAAGGCGCAGATCGACTACCTGCCCGAGCCATCTGCCAAGCCCTCTGCTGAGATCAAGGCCTATGCGATGGCGGTGATCAACACCATTAAAGAGCTGCTGCCGCTCAATCCGCTGTATGTCGAGGAGCTGCGGATGTTTCTCGACCGCTTCGGACCAGATGATCCCTCGCACCTTGCCGATTTTGCTGCCAGTCTGACCACTTCCAGCAAAGACCAATTACAAGAAGTGCTGGAAGCGGTGCCGCTGATGACCCGCATGGAGAAGGTGCTGGTGCTGCTCAACAATGAGCTAGAGCTGGCGCGTACCCAGCAGACCATCCGCCAATCGGTCGAGGAGCGGATGCACAAGCATCAGCGCGAATTTTTTCTGCGTGAGCAATTAAAGGCGATCCAAAAAGAGCTGGGGATTGCCAAAGATGACCGCACCGCCGAGGTCGATAAATTCAAAGAACGGCTGGCGAAACTCACGCTCACCGAGACTGCCCAGCAGCGCGTTGACGAGGAGATGGATAAGCTCGCCATGCTCGAAACTGGCTCGCCGGAGTATTCGGTCACGCGCAATTATCTGGACTGGATCACCATTTTGCCTTGGGGTAAGCATTCCAAAGACAAGCTTGATCTCAAGCGGGCGCGGCGGATTTTAGACCGCGACCATTACGGGCTGGATGATGTCAAAAAGCGCATCTTAGAATTTCTCGCCGTGGGCATTATGAAAGGCGAGATTGCCGGTTCAATCGTGCTGTTGGTTGGCCCGCCTGGGGTAGGAAAAACCTCGATTGGACGCTCGATTGCTGATGCGGTGGGGCGGCGGTTTTATCGATTTTCAGTCGGCGGGATTCGTGATGAGGCGGAGATCAAGGGGCATCGGCGCACTTACATCGGTGCCATGCCGGGCAAGTTTTTGCAGGCGATGAAAGAGGCGGGCACCGCCAATCCGGTGATCATGCTCGATGAGATCGACAAAATTGGTTCTCGTTATCATGGCGATCCGGCATCCGCGCTCTTAGAAGTTCTCGATCCTGAGCAAAATAGCGATTTTCTCGATCATTATCTGGATCTGCGCTTTGATTTATCCAAGGTGCTGTTTCTTTGCACCGCCAACCAAACCGACAGCATCCCCGGCCCGTTGCTGGATCGGATGGAGGTGATTTCGCTGTCGGGCTATATCGCTGATGAAAAGCTGGCGATTGCCAAGAAATATCTGCTGCCGCGGCAGATTGACAAAGCCGGACTCAGCAAGGGCACGGTCAAGGTCGATACCAAAACCCTGCGCACCTTGATTGATCATTACGCCCGCGATGCCGGAGTGCGGCGGCTGGAAAAACAACTGGGCAAAATTGTCCGCAAAAGCACGGTCAAGCTGTTGGAAGGTGAGCAGCCACCGATCACGATCACCGAGAAGACGCTGGTTGATTATCTGGGCAGCCCGGTGTTTCGCGATGAGCGCAAGCTCTCCGGCCCTGGCGTGGTCACCGGGCTGGCGTGGACGGCGATGGGCGGAGCGACGCTGTCGATTGAGGCGATGCGAGTACACAATCACAACCGCACGCTAAAACTCACCGGCCAGCTTGGCGATGTGATGAAAGAATCCGCTGACATCGCCTACGGCTACATCATCAGTCACGCCGACGACTATGGTGCGGATCCCAGCTTTTTTGAAAAGGCCTTTATCCATCTGCATGTGCCCGCCGGCGCAACCCCCAAAGATGGCCCCTCAGCGGGGATTACTATTGCCTCGGCGTTGCTGTCGCTGGCACGCAATCAGCCGGTGCGAAGGATTGCCATGACCGGCGAGCTAACCCTCACCGGCGAGGTGTTTCCAATCGGCGGGATTCGTGAGAAATTGATCGCAGCACGGCGTGCCAAAATTAAGGAAATCGTGCTGCCTGAGGATAATCGCGGTGAATACAACGAGGTGCCTGAGCATATCCGCAACGGACTGACCATTCACTTTGTCAATCACTTTAAGAATTTGGCACCGCTGTTGTTTGTTTGTCCGAAGGCTGATTAAACGGGCAGTTTGAGTACCCAATCAGCGGGTATCGCGTGCCTCATCCTGTTCCCCCAGCCGCCGCAGGGTCGAGCGATCATGCACCCGAATCTGTTGCCCATTGACTGTAATTACCCCCTGCTCGCTTAAACGCCGGGTGATGCGTGACCAGGTCTCGGGCTTGATGGTTAGGCGTGAGGCGAGTGTGGCTTTTGGCAACACCAGCGTCAATTCATCGGCATCGGCGGGCAGTTCGGCGAGCAGCCAGCGGGCAAAGCGTACGCTGGCCGAGTGCAGAGCCAGATTATCGATCTCGGCAATGAGTGCGTGCAAGCGCTGGCTCAGACCACCGAGCAGGGCAAAGCAGGTGTCGGGCGAGGTGCGCAGCATGGCGGCGAAATCCATTGCATCAATGGCCAGCAGTTCACTGGGACTGAGCGCGGCAGCACAGACCGGATAACGCCCGGTGCCCATGAACAGCAGTGCCTCGGCAAAGGTCTGGCTGGGGCCGATCAGCTCGATGATTTTCTCCTCACCCTCGGCGGAGAGGCGAAACAGGCGGATTTGTCCGCAGTGGACGAAGAAGAAATGCTCGGCGGGGTCATCCTGGGCAAACAACCATTGACCAGTGTCCAAACGCCGGGGTTGAGCGTGGGCGCGGAGCCGGTCGATCTCCTCATCGCTGAGTTGCGCGAGTAGCGGAGCTTGGCGCAAAGCGTCATTGGTGGGCATGGCACGCTGTTCCTAAAAAACTAAACAAAATTGATTTTCGCGCAATATTTTGATCCACCTGCAACACATTATCTGATCGGCATCGCCGCCAGTCGTCAGCGATGCCAGTTAGACTCAAGCCGCCAGCGCGAGTTTTAGATCCTCCAACGGATCGCCATTGGTCAGGCGCAGATCATAGGCTGCTTGCAGACGCGCAAAGACATTGGGCGTGATGAAGGCTGGCGGCTGTGGGCCTAAGTTGATGCCCTTCACCCCCAGATGCAGCAGCGTCAGCAGCACCGCCACCGCTTTTTGCTCAAACCAACTGATGACCAGGGTCAGCGGCAAATCGTTCACCGTGCAGTCGAGCGCATCGGCCAGCGCCACCGCGACCATGATGGCACCATAGGCATCGTTGCACTGGCCCATATCGAGCAGACGCGGCAGGCCGAGATGCTCGCCATGGACATGATCGCGAATACGAAATTTGCCGCAGCCGAGGGTGAGAATGAAGGAATCATCGGGCGTAGCTGCGGCATAGTCGGTGAAATAATTACGGCCTTTTTCGGCACCATCGCAGCCGCCGATGACAAAGAAATGACTGATCTTGCCGACCTTAATCGCCTCCAAAATAGCCCCGGCCTGCTCCAGAATCACCTGACGATGGAAGCCCACTGGCTGTTCGGCGCCCTGGCGTTCTTCACAGGGTGGGCAAGCGTGCGCGGCGGCAATGACCTGGCTGAAATCGCCATCGGTGATGTGCTGCCCGGCCGGCACTGCCACCGCATTGGTGGTGAACAAGCGCTCGCGATAGCTTTCGGGCGGAATCAGCACGCAGTTGGTGGTGCCGACAATGGGGCCGGGGAAGGCGGCGAATTCTTTTTTCTGATCCTGCCAGGCACCGCCATAGTGGCCGGCGAGATTGGGATGCTCATGGAACTTGGTGTACATGTGCGCCGGCATCATCTCGCCATGGGTATAGACCTGGATATCGGTGCCCTTGACCTGTTCCAGTAGGTGCCACAGATCGAGCAGATCATGGCCAGTGACCAGAATGCCGGGGCCGGCCTGGGTGCCTTCACGCAGCGGTGTCGGGCGCGGTGCGCCGAAGCTGGCAATATGGCCTTCATCGAGCATCTGCATCACCCGCAGATTTTTCTCGCCGCACTCCAGGCAATACTGGAGCAGAGTGTCTTCATCGAAGTTGACATTGGTCATGGTGGCGAACAGGGCTTCTTCGATAAAGGTCGACACCGCCTCATCCGACTGGCCCAGCCGCCGGGCGTGATGGGCATAAGCGGCCATGCCCTTGAGACCAAAGATCAGCAGCTCCTGCAAGGACTGGACATCTTCGTTTTTGCCGCAAATACCAGGGCTGTTGACGCAGGCGCTGTTACGAAAAGTTTGCTCGCATTGGTTGCAGAACATGGAATATCCTTCTATATGGGCAGCGGATCGGGATGATCCGCAATCCAAGGCAGTTTGCGCCTGAATGCATCGCCTGCCCTTGACTTAGGTCAAGAGCATCCTCTATTTATTTTCGACTGGCGTTGCGTGCTCAACCCTAGGCACGGTTACAGCATATTGTTGTCAAGTCATGTTTGTTGCTTTGAAGTGTTCATGTCGTCAATGTCTCCACCTCAAACCCCACCACCCGCCGCGCCTCGCGGCTAAATTCAACACCGATGAGATGAATCGGCTGGTTGAGGGCGCGGTATTTTGCGGCATAGTCGCGGTCTTTGAGCTGTTGCAGGGCGCGACCTTTGGGGGTGAGTTCGACAACTTTGAACTCGAACAAATAAACATTTTGGTTAAACTTCAGTGCCAGATCCAGTCGCCCGTGGTTGCTGCTGTCCTCGGGGATTAACTCCAGTCCCAAGGCGGCAAAGTAGGCGTAGAACACGCTGGCATAATAGCCTTCATAGTGGGCGATGGGGTTATTGCGGTACCAGTCGCTTGGAATGCTGGCGAAAAAGGCGGTGAAGAGTTGTTCCATGCCGGCGAAGTCATTGCTCAGTAGAAGTTGGTAGAGCTGTGCGGTCTGTTCTGGTGTCGCGCTGTTGCGGGCACTGAGTTGATCAAGCAATGCACCGTTGAGTCCAGCCCGCACCTCCTGATTGGGATAGCGCAAGCGATAGTTTGTCAATGCGCCGAGCTGTTGTACCGAATCGATGGTTAGATAGCCAGTTT
>SKYD01000019.1 GCA_007128075.1 Thiorhodovibrio sp. | reverse complement strand
GATTGGCTAGCTTTTGATCACTAGCGTCTCGCTTACATTCATGGTGCTTTGTCAAAGTATTGATTGACCAAGCGCCCACTCAAGCTGACTAAATCCAGTTGTTAAAGATCTGTTTTACGCTTTAACAGATATTACTGATGACGGCGATGACTAAACAGTCATTTGCATGTCTTAAATCTGTAATAAATTTGCTTCAGCGTAGAAAGAGTAGTCTACCTGCCTCTCAATCTCGGTGTCAAGAGTTTTTTTATTTTGGCTTTGAAATCGTCTGATTTGCTAAGCCTCTCTCGAACCTAGCCGCCCATCATACCGGAGGTTGTTCGCCGAATGCAACTTTTATTTTTGCAACGCGCCGCTTGCCCACCTGAACCACGGCGGTGGTGCCCACCGGTAGGGCTAAAGCGGTATCGGATACCTTAGATTGATCAACCTTGACTGCCCCCTGGCGGATCATGCGCAGTGCCTCGGAAGTGCTGGTGACCAGACCAGCAGCTTTTAGCACATAGCCAATCGCCAGCGTTTGCTCGCTAGTAAATAGCGTCATCTCGTCGAGCTCTTCAGGCAACGCGCCTTGCTGGAAGCGGGCAACAAAGTCGGCATGGGCGCGCTGTGCATCGGCTTGGCTGTAAAAGCGGGTCACCAGCTCCTCGGCGAGACCAAACTTAATATCACGCGGATTCGCCCCCTGGCTTGCGGCAAACCGCAGCGTCTTAATCTCTTCTAATGAGCGGAAGCTCAACAGCTCAAAATAACGCCACATCAGCGTATCTGAGATCGACATCAGCTTGCCAAACATCGCGGTTGGCGGGTCATTAATCGCAATATAATTATCCAGCGATTTTGACATTTTACGAACGCCGTCCAAACCTTCTAAAATAGGCAGCATGATCACAACCTGAGGTGTTTGGCCAGCGGCAGTCTGGAGTTGGCGCCCCATCAATAAGTTAAACTTTTGATCGGTGCCACCAAGCTCGACATCCGCCTCCAGCACCACTGAGTCGTAGCCCTGAACAATAGGATAAAGGAATTCGTGCAGTGCGATGGGCTGACCAGATTGGTAGCGTTTGGAAAAATCATCCCGCTCCAGCATCCGCGCCACCGTTTGGTGCGATGCCTGCCGAATCAGCTCTCCTGCGCTCAGTGAGCGCATCCAGGTTGAATTAAACACCACTTCGGTCATCTTGGGGTCAAGAATGCGAAACACCTGCTCGCAATAGGTATCGGCATTGGCTGCTACCTGTTCCCGTGACAGTGGTTTACGCACCACACTCTTGCCCGTAGGATCACCGATCATGCCGGTAAAATCACCGATTAAGAATATGACACGATGACCAAGAATCTGGAACTGTCGCAATTTGTTGAGCAACACCGTATGCCCCAGATGCAAATCGGGTGCGGTGGGATCAAATCCCGCCTTGATGCGCAGTGGTCGTCCCAGCGCGAGTTTACTCCGCAGTTCATCCTCGCTAATGAGCTCCGCCACCCCACGCTGGATGTCAGCTAAATCAGTATTTTTGATCTCGGTCATTAAAAATTTCCCATTTACCCTTTCGCTCACGCACCTGATCGACTAGACTCTAGTGCGTAGAGTTTCCTTAGAATCCAAATGATTGCTGGGCATAGCTTATGAAAGACTATAGGTATAGATTGCGAACCATTGAATTTGAAAGAAAATACTTTCACAAGCATCGGTTCAGGTTCGGCCAAAGCCTGCTTGCGGTGATGGCGATGGTCGTTGGTGGAACCTATGCTGCATACTTATTACAGAATCCTGATCGCGCCATCAAACAGGATCCCCAAAGAATCGACATTCCCATCCCGTCGAGTTGGCCAGATGAGGCGGAACTTGATGAACGCTCGCATCAAGTGCCGTTCACCATGTATACCACGATCATGCAGTCGCCGCTGCTCTCCTCGCCACTGCAACAGCTTGCCCTCCAATTTGAACGCAAGACTGTCCAACCTGATCTCGATTTTACGCTGATTGATGGCGACGCGCCCATCACCGTCGCTGCCGACTCCACATTTGAAGATGATACGCCGCTCATCCAAGGACCGAAAACCATTGAGTATCAGATTCAAGCTGGCGACACCTTGGGCAGCATTTTTCAGGCGCATGGCTTAGGTGCGCAGCAACTGCATAATATCTTAGCAACGCTCAAGCCCGAACAAAGCCGCCGCCTGGCTCGCATCCGCCCCGGTGAGCAGTTGACGCTGGAGCTGGATGAAAACCTAGCCTTCGCTGCACTGCGCTTTGAGCTTGATGTGGTGCGCACGCTGCATATTGAACAAACTGAGAAAAAACTCGCCAGTCGTATCGAGCAGGCCACAGTTGAGCTGCAACAACGCCGCCTGACTGCCGTCGTTGAATCCTCGCTGTATCAGGCGGCACAAAAAAGCGGCATCCCACGCAGCATCACCAATAGTGCGATTGATTTATTTCGCTCGCGGATCAATTTTGCCCGTCGCATTCGCCCTGGTGATCGGGTGACGGTAATTTTTGAACAGCAGTGGGCGAATGATCAGCCAATTGATGACGGTCGCTTATTGGCGGTCGAGATTGTCAACAACAACCAAGTCCACAGCGCTGTGCGCTACACCACCCGCGATGGACAAACGGATTTTTATACTCCAGATGCCGAGCCGGTGCATATTGAGCGCTATGCCTTTCTGCGCGCCCCATTAAACTACACAAGAATCAGCTCTGGTTTTAGCACCAATCGCTGGCATCCGATCTTAAGACGCCGCCGCCCGCACACCGGTGTTGATTTTGCCGCACCTGAAGGTCGCCCGGTGGTTGCCAGCGCCAATGGGCGGGTGTTGTTTCGTGGTGTCAAAGGCGGATATGGCAACACAGTGATTTTAAGCCATGGTTCTAAATACAAGACATTGTACGCGCATTTGTCGCGGTTTGGGGACAATGTCAGCGTCGGGCAGGCGGTGGATCGCAATCAGGTCATTGGCTATGTCGGCCAAACTGGGATGGCGACCGGACCGCATCTTCATTATGAATTGCATGTCAATAACCAGCCCGTTGACCCGATGACCGCCTCGCTCCCGTTCATTCATCCGTTATCGGATGAAGAACAGGCGCGGTTTCGCCGTACTGTCCGGCCTATGCTTGCTGCTTTAAGTGAGCATGACACCGATTCGCTCGTTGCAGCGACACGACAACGCAACAACAATCAAGCAGACAATTAAGCACCAAATGAGGCGCCACAACCGCAGGTGGTTGTGGCGTTGGGATTGCGGATCACGAATTGAGCACCTTCTAGCCCTTCGCTGTAATCGATCTCAGCTCCACTGAGATATTGCATGCTCATCGGATCAATCAGTAAGGTGACTCCATCAGTTTTAACTGCGGTGTCACCGTCCTGAATCGACTCATCGAAAGTAAAGCCATATTGAAAGCCCGAACAGCCGCCGCCTTGGATATAGACGCGCAGCATGAGATCTGTATTGCCGGCTTCTGCAATTAAGGTTGCGACCTTGGCTGCCGCTGCTGAGGTGAACAATAATGGAGAGACATCGGCTGACATTTGAGAGACTCCTGACTAAGTAAAAACGTAACTACTTAGCCTACCCAAACTGAGCTATGCTAGCCATATGAAATTGCAGCGCCCCACACAAGCCGAACTTGACCGCATGAGCCATGCAGAGAAGGATGCCTTGATCCTTCAGTTATTCGCTGCGCTGG
>SKYD01000012.1 GCA_007128075.1 Thiorhodovibrio sp. | reverse complement strand
TACTGCTTCCTGTTCATATCTTCGGTAGACCGTGCCGCATGGATGAATTGATGGACATCGCCGCTGAGAATGATGCGCTTGTAATCGAGGATGCGTGTCAGCCCCACGGTGCGTTGCTGGCAAGTGTTTCAGGGGATCCACAGGTGCGCTGGGTCAGTGCCAATTTTGAGGACTGGCTTGGCTGTGCGCCACAGCAGGCACTGGGCCAATCTTTAGCCGCGCTGTTGCCCGACTGCCCGTTGTTCGAGCAGGACACTGAGCATACGCGCTCGCCCTGCCTTGGGTTTAGATGTCTGATGCGTGCTTGCTCATGGTGCGTTATCATAGACCATTTTATAAAGCGTCGTCGGCGTGGCTTTAGCCCTGCCGATATTGATTAAATCTCGTGTTAAAATCAGCACGATACCGAAGTTCCAAAATTTTAGGATCATCCTTCATTATTATGCCGACGAAACCTGATCTCGACCCCCAAGAAACCCAAGAATGGCTGGAAGCGCTTGATGCTGTGTTAGAGCACGAAGGCATTGAGCGCGCCCATTATCTACTCGAACGCCTGATCGACAAGGCGCGGCGTTCGGGGGCTTATCTGCCGTTTAGTGCCAATACCGCGTATCTGAATACCATCCCGATGCAGCAACAGCAGCGCTTCCCGGGGGATAAGGCGCTGGAGCGACGGATTCGCTCGCTGATTCGCTGGAATGCGATGGCGATGGTGGTGCAGGCCAATCGGCTCTCGACTGAGCTTGGCGGCCATATCTCGTCTTTTGCCTCTAGTGCCACGCTCTACGATGTTGGCTTTAACCATTTCTTTCGCGCTGCGTCCAAAGACCACGGCGGCGATCTGGTGTTTATCCAAGGGCATTCGGCGCCAGGGATCTATTCCCGCGCTTTTCTCGAAGGGCGCATCAGCGAAGAGCAGCTTTATCATTTTCGCCAAGAGGTCGATGGGCGCGGGCTGTCCTCTTACCCGCATCCGTGGCTGATGCCTGATTTTTGGCAGTTCCCCACGGTGTCGATGGGGCTAGGGCCGCTCATGGCGATCTATCAGGCGCGGTTTATGCGCTACCTGCATGATCGCAGCATTCTTAATACCGAAAATCGCAAAGTCTGGGCGTTTTTGGGCGATGGCGAGATGGACGAGCCAGAATCACTAGGCGCGATCTCGCTGGCAGCCCGTGAGCGGCTGGATAATCTGGTGTTTGTGGTCAACTGCAATCTGCAACGGCTCGATGGGCCGGTGCGCGGCAACGGCAAGATCATCCAGGAACTCGAAGCGGTGTTTCGCGGTGCGGGCTGGAATGTGATTAAGGTGATCTGGGGCAGTTATTGGGATCCGCTGCTGGCTCGTGATAAGAACGGCTGGCTGCTCAAGCGCATGGAAGAATGTCTCGACGGCGATTATCAGGCGTACAAAGCCAAGGGCGGTGCCTATACCCGCGAGCATTTCTTTGGCAAATATGCCGAGCTTGCCGAGCTGGTTGCCAATCTTTCTGATGAGGACATCTGGCGGCTCAATCGCGGTGGCCATGATCCGATTAAAATTTACAACGCCTATGCGGCGGCGATGCGTCATCAAGGCCAGCCGACGGTGATTCTTGCCAAAACTGTCAAAGGCTATGGCATGGGCGTTGCCGGTGAGGGCATGAACATCACCCATTCGCAGAAAAAAATGGGCGAGACCCATCTCAAGGCGTTTCGTGATCGCTTCAATATTCCAATTTCCGATGACCAAATCGGCGCTGCACCCTTTTACAAACCACCTGCCGACAGCCCCGAGATGCGCTATCTACACGAGCGCCGCGAGGCATTGGGCGGGGCACTGCCTGCACGCCGTGACCGTGCTGCGGCACTCAAAGTACCTGATCTAGCGGCATTTTCTGCCTTGCTTGAAGACAGCGGTGAGCGTGAGCTATCCACCACCATGGCGCTGGTGCGGCTACTGGGGGTGTTGGTGCGTGATGCCGACATCGGGCGTTATATTGTGCCGATTGTGCCCGATGAGGCGCGTACTTTTGGCATGGAAGGCATGTTCCGCCAACTGGGGATTTATTCTCATGTTGGCCAACTGTATGAGCCAGTCGATTCCGATCAGGTGATGTATTACCGCGAGGATAAAAGCGGTCAGATTCTGCAAGAGGGCATCAACGAGGCCGGTGCGATGTCGTCCTGGATTGCCGCCGCAACCGCTTATGCCAATCATGGCCAGACCATGATTCCGTTCTATGTTTATTACTCGATGTTCGGCTTTCAGCGCGTTGGCGATCTGATCTGGGCAGCAGCGGATATGCAGGCACGCGGCTTTTTGATCGGCGGCACTGCTGGGCGCACCACCTTGGCAGGTGAAGGCTTGCAGCATCAAGACGGCCATTCGCATGTCGTCGCTGCCACTGTGCCCAATTGTGTCGCCTACGATCCGGCTTATGCTTACGAGCTGGCGGTGATTGTTCAGGACGGTCTGCGGCGCATGGTGCAGGACAAGGACAATGTGTTCTATTACATCACGGTGATGAACGAAAACTATCCGCAACCGGCACTGCCGGCGGGTGCTGAGGAAGGCATTCGACGCGGCATCTATTGTGTGCGCGAGACTGCCAAACCCCAGGTGCAGTTGTTGGGCAGTGGGACGATTCTACGCGAGGTGTTGGCAGCAGCGGATCTGCTGTTAAATGATTTTGGCATTGAAGCCAAGGTGTGGAGTGTGACCAGCTTCAATGAGCTGCGCCGTGATGGCATGGCGGTTGAACGCTGGAACCGGCTGCATCCCGAAGCCTCGCCGCAACAAAGCTATGTCGCTGCACAATTTGCCGACAGCAGTGTACCGATTGTCGCTGCCAGCGATTACATCCGGCTCTATGCCGATCAGATTCGACCTTATCTGAGCCAGCCCTATGTCACGCTGGGTACTGACGGCTTTGGGCGCAGTGACATGCGCCAGCAGTTGCGCCAGTTCTTTGAGGTCAACCGTGAACACATTGTCGTTGCCGCCTTGCAGTCACTTGCCAGCCAAGGCACTGTGGAAACGGCACGGGTCACCGAGGCCATCGTCCGCTATCGGCTCGATGCCGACAAACCGCATCCGGTCACCCAATAGGAGGGCACACTATGTCTAGTGAACAAGAGATTGTATTGCCCGACATCGGTGACTTCGATGCGGTGGAGATTGTCGAGATTTTGGTCTCGGTCGGCGAGCGGATTGAGGCCGAACAGTCGCTGTTGATTCTGGAAAGCGACAAGGCAAGCATTGACATTCCCTCACCGCGTGCTGGAGTGATCAAATCGCTCAAGGTCAAGGCGGGGGATCGGATCAGCCAAGGCAGCCCGTTGCTGGTGCTTGAGGTTGAACACGCAGGCAGTGCCGCGCCAGCCGCCGCGCCGCCAGCGACCGAGCCAACGCAACCTGAAGCCCCACCAGAAGCAGAGTCAGCCCCCGCCCCTCGCGCCCCAGGCGAGAGCGAACAGCGCAAAGCGCCGGTTTTGCCGCGCCCCGAGGATATGGCACGCATTGCTCAGGGGCGCACCCCACACGCCAGTCCGGCGGTGCGGCGTTTTGCCCGTGAGCTTGGCGTCGAGCTGGCGCAGGTCAAGGGCAGTGGGCGCAAAGGGCGCATCCTCAAAGACGATGTGCAGTCGTTTGTCAAACACAAGCTGGCGGCAACCACCACGGGCGGTGAGCTGGCTCTGCCACGGATGCCCGAGGTCGATTTCAGCAAGTTTGGCGCGGTGGAG
>SKYD01000005.1 GCA_007128075.1 Thiorhodovibrio sp. | reverse complement strand
GGTGTTACGGCATCCTTAATGTAGATCATCTGTTCCAAAGGATCTTTTTGGACCTCTCGGGAAGGAAAGTGTTTTCATTATAATCAATTACTTGCAAGGCACGGAAATTCTCAGAGAACCTTTTTATCTCTTCGCACGACACCCTGGAAGAGCGGCTGCATGCCTATGATTGCGGCGGCGATGATTTTATCAACAAGCCCGCCATACCCGATGAGGTGCTGCGCAAGGTGCAGGCCGTGGTCAAGGTGTTGCGCAATCAACAACGCTTAAAAACCGAGCAGCAATCGACCTACAAGGCGTTGATGGATGTGCTCACCGATCTGGGTGAGCATGGCTTGGTGATCCATGCGCTGCGCAGTAGTCTGGCCTGTCAGAGCATGGCAGAGCTGGCGGCGCTGGTGATTGAGGTGTTTGGCAATTACGGCCTGACCGCGCATGTGCAATTGCGCCCGCCGGGTGAATGCCTTACATTTGTCAATGAGGGGTGCGTGACACCCCTGGAAGAATCGGTGTTCGCGCATGTGAAAAATCTGGAGCGCATTTTTCAATTTCGCCGCCAGTTGATCATCAATTTTCCGCATGTCTCCATCTTGGTGCGCAACATGCCCATCGAGGACAGCGACCGCTGCGGGCGGTTGCGCGATTATCTGGCGATGATCGGCGAGGGCTGTGAACAAGGTGCGCAAGCCTTGATTCGCACCGCACAAATCGAGCAGCGCACCCACAAACTGCAAGCAACCGCAATAGCAGTTGAACGCGCCATGCTCGCCTTGCGCCAGCAATACCAGCAGCAAAAACAGCAAACCATGGAGATTATGCAGGGGCTGAATGAGCGTTTGGTGCAGCAAATTTTTCTGATGGGCCTGTCGGAACATCAGGAACAGCAAATCGAAGAATTGTTTGATGTCGAGATCGACAAACTGCTCGATCTTTTTCATCGCGGATTGGATTTTGATGCACAATTCAACGATTTGATTGCGCTGCTCAAAGATGAATGAACGGTCCATGAGCACAGAAAACGATTCTGAATCAGCAGCGAGAGAGGAGCGCGATCGGCTGTTGGCGATCCTCGCCAGTATGCAAGATGAGATCTGGTTTGCTGATCTGGAGGGGCGTTTTACCCTGTTTAACCCGGCGGCGGTGCAGCAATTCGCGCTGGAGCCGGGGCAGCCGGTGACGGTGGAAAGTCTGGCCAGGACGCTTGAGATCTTCAATCTCGATGGCAGTCCGCGCCCGCTGGAGCAGTCACCGATACTGCGTGTCCTGCGCGGAGAAACGATTGATATGGTCGATGAGATCGTGCGCATCCCGACCACGGGTGAGCTGCGCTATCGTCAGATGCGCTTGGCATGGGTGCAAGATCACACCGGCAAGGACATTGGGGTTGTAGCGGTGGTGCGCGACATCACGCCGCTGAAGCTGTGTGCGACCGAGGGGATCAGCCTGTTGCGTCGCATCGAGACCTTGATAGACACCTTGGTTCCACCGACAGTGATGACTCATGGCGATCACGCGCCAGAGCTGCCGCGCTTGAGTGTGCGCCAACTTGAGGTTCTCAAACTGCTGGCCGAGGGGCTGACCACCGCCGAAATTGGGCAACGCCTGTTCATTTCTTCAGAAACTGTCAAAAGTCATCGCCGTAACCTCATGCGCCGACTCGGATTACGCAACAAAGCTGAGTTGCTTCGCTATGTTATAGCATACGAAAAAAACAAATCGCCGACAAAAAATCACCCAAA
Source organism: Thiorhodovibrio sp. (assembly GCA_007128075.1). Taxonomy (GTDB): domain Bacteria; phylum Pseudomonadota; class Gammaproteobacteria; order Chromatiales; family Chromatiaceae; genus Thiorhodovibrio_B. Next base: position 2,004 of record SKYD01000005.1, on the reverse strand, counting down.
AGGTTAGACTATTCAACCAAAAGTGGGATTGTTGATCTGTTCGCTGACGACTAGATTGACTGTATTGATGTGGTCAAAATTTGCGAGTCAACCGCGATGCAGTCTGCGATCAAGTCTTTCAAGCTTCGCTCGTCTCTACTCGGGATGCTTTGTTGCATCCCGCTGTGCGGTGTTGCCGCCACCGACACCCCCGCCCAACTTCGCATCATCTCCGTCATCGCCATGCTCATGGCAGGAGGGGTAGTCGTGTTGGTTTGGATCATCTCGCTACGCCGCCAAGTTGCGGTGCGCACCCATGATCTGCAGCAAGCCAACACCACCCTGAGAGCACGAAAGACCGCTCTGCACGAGAGCGAGCAGCGTTTGCATATCTTGCTGCAAACCATTCCCGATCCAGTTTGGCTTAAAGACCTCGATGGGCATTATCTATTTTGCAACCGCCGCTTGGAGGAGCTATTTGGTCTGCCCACCAGCGAGATCATCGGCAAAACCGACTATGATTTTGTTAATCAACTGTCGGCAGATGCGTTTCGTGCTCACGACCAGACCGCCATTGACTCTGGACAGGCTCAAATCAATGAAGAGCAGGTGGTGTTTGCGAGCAATGGCTATCAGGCCATGTTGCAGGCGATCAAAACACCCGTTTATGACGAGCAGGGGCAGATTATCGGCGTGCTCGGCATCGCCCGCGACATTACCCAACTCAAACAAGCCGAACAAGAACTCTCAGAACATCGTCTGCACTGGCGAGAAATGTTTGAGGAGCGCACCCGTGACTTAAACGAGGAGCGCCAGCGGTTGGACAATATTCTTGAAGGGACTCACGCCGCTACTTGGGAATGGAATGTTCAGACTGGGGAAGCCCACATCAATGAACGCTGGGCGGAGATTGTCGGCTGTCGTTTAAAGGAATTGATGCCAGTGGATATCAATACCTGGCTGCGTTTTGTCCATCCCGACGATTGGCAACACGCCAAGATGCTATTGGTGCATCATTTCGCTGGCAAGCCAGATTATTATGAATGTGAGGCGCGGATGCGCCACCGCGATGGCTACTGGGTTTGGGTGCTGGTGGGCGGCAAGCTGGTCAGTCGAGACCTGGACGGCAATCCGCTGTGGATGGCGGGGACGCTCATCGACATCACGCGCCTAAAAGAGGTCGAACAGGCGTTGACCTTGGCCAAAGAACAGGCTGAACAGGCGACGCAGGACAAAAGCCGCTTTTTGGCGAACATGAGCCACGAAATCCGCACCCCGATGAATGCCATTCTGGGGTTGGCCTATCTGCTCGAGCGCCAGAATCTGCCCAAAGAAGTTCAAGATCTGGCGCGGAAAATTCGCCATTCCGGTCAAAGCCTGCTCAGTATCATCAACGACATCTTGGATTTATCTAAAATTGAATCGGGCAAAATCGACATTGAGCAGACGGGCTTCCGGCTCAACGAAGTGCTGGATAATCTAGCGACCATCATGGCGGCAACGGCGGCGGAAAAGTCGATTGAGCTGGTGATCATTCCCCCGCCATGCAGCGATTGCTTAATCCAAGGCGATCCGTTGCGGCTGAGTCAGATTTTGATCAATCTCACCAGCAACGCGATCAAGTTTACCGAGACCGGCATGGTCGAGGTGCGCATCGAGCCGCTGGAGACCAGCACCACCCAGGTTCGGCTGCGATTCGCGGTCAAGGACACCGGCATTGGGATCTCCGCCGAGGCGCAGAGCCGACTGTTTGAACCGTTCATGCAGGCGGATGTCTCCACCACTCGTCACTTCGGCGGTTCAGGCCTGGGCTTGGCGATCTCGCGTCGGCTGGTGGAGCTGATGGGCGGGCGCATCCAACTGACCAGCCAGCTCGGCGTGGGCAGTACCTTTTGGTTTGAGCTTTGATGCCTCCTCCGGCTGAAGCCGGAGGATTCCCCGGTCCACCTTTGGACTTCGTCTAATGAGGTTGGCATCCCAACCCGGCACTGGTGTTTTGATCTCACAGCAGAGACATCCAATGCC
>SKYD01000212.1 GCA_007128075.1 Thiorhodovibrio sp. | reverse complement strand
TAAGCTAATAGTTGAATTTGAAGCCAACCACTGATTAAAAAGACCGTAAAAAGATGCCGTTTGATCTAATTCATCCGGCAAACCGAACTCAGCAGCGGTCAAATCCAGCAGGTCATCAACCGCTGCATCTTCATCGACATCGGCGGTGGCTATATCATCATCAGCTGTCTCTGGCAAACCAAACTCAGCAGCGGTCAAATCCAGCAGGTCATCAACCACTGCATCTTCATCGACATCGACGGTGGCTATATCATCATCTGCTGTCTCTGGCGAACCAAACTCAGCAGCAGCCAAATCCAGCAGGTCATCAACCGCTGCATCCTCATCGACATCATCGGCAATATCATCATCTGCTGTCTCTGGCGAACCGAAATTTGATGTGAATCTAAATAAATGTTTAGGTGCTGTCGCGTCATCTAGTTTCGACTGAGGTTCTGATGAAATGAATTGGAACGAATTTTCTCCTGCGCTCTCTAGCAGCAACTGCAAAGCAGTCAACGAGACTGGTTCTTCCTGTTGTGGATCAAGTGAAATTTGGGGAGGCGTTGGCAAAGACTGACCGCTGATGGCAATCGATTGCCCTTGAAGTAAGGCGCGAAATTTGTCGATCAGTGCCTTGGTGTCCATGGATGCGACCTGTTGCGGATCGATTCCAAGCTCGATGAGGCCGTCTCTTAACTGCTGATCTAGGGCTTGCCCAAAGTCTTGCTCCGTGGCACCGACCTGCCCTGATTTAAGTCCTGGGTTGGCATTGATGTTGAGGAACTGAGATAGGATCGACAGTCCGCCCTCTGGGGATAGCTCTGGAGACATGCTCAGCACCTAAATTTATGTTGCGTTTGAAGCGATATGCTGTTTGGCTGATCGCCTACATTTAAGCAAAAATCTTACCATAAAAATGGTCAGCTGCATCAAAACATCAGCTGCTCAATACTTGCAGCACCCGCTCGAGCAGGGCGCGTTCAGTGACTGGCAAGCGCAATACCAAACGGCCACCAGCGCCCACCACATGCTGTTTGCCACCCAGCGTCACCACCGTCCCTGGCGCTGCCCGTCCATCGACCAATAATTCGGCCTGCAAACTAAGCTCTGCGGGCGCAACAAATGGTCCAAGTGGTCCACTGCCGCCGCTTGCTTGGCTTGATCGCGTTGAGGTGACTGGCGGTGGCAATGGACTAGATAGGGTATCGAGCACAAGCAGCGGACGGGGGGCAATGGAGCCGTGGCGCAGATGTTTTAAACTCTGCCCCAAGGTCGCCTCGGCAATCGGTTCGGCCAGTGAATGCTGGGCGATCTTTAAATCTGTGGTGACGATGCGCGGGGCGCAGGGAAATTCGCGGGCGGAGCCAATCGCCGCACTGTTGTCAACGGCTGGGGTGCGCGCCAGCAATAGCCAAGCACTCTGCGCTGCATCAGCCAGCCCCAGCTCTGCCCGATAGCGTCCTGGCGGACGCACCACGGCATCACTCGCCGCCCCTTGGGTTAGATGATTCAATCCCGCCTGATAAGCGCTCGCCACCCTTTGCCAGTGGGTTGCCTTGTCCCAGTGATACAGCCGCAAGCTCAAGCCTGGATGCGCAGTCGCGTTGGTAAAGGCGGTGACCAGAGCAGTCAGTGGGGCTGATAACTGCAACAGCCAACTCAGCATCCACCGCCCCGAAGCAGTGGGATAGAGCACCAGCCCGGGTTTAGAACCAGCGAGCGGAAAGCATGGCACCAGCGGCAATGACCACTGATGCGGCTGCAAGGTGCGATCATCGACAATGGATCGCTCACTGGATGGCGGCGGCGAGCGATGCGCGACCGCGCTTGCTGTCCGGGGGCGTAGCAATCGCAGCAGTGCCTGACTCAAACGCGCTCCAGTGCCGCAAGCTGGGCAGTGACCGCTGCCAGCAGAGATTGTAATTGCTCCGACCGCAACAGCCCATCTTTGTGTATGTAGCAACTGGTTTGGGCTTGCAGTAGCAAACGGCGGAGTTGTGCTCTGGGTGATGAATCGTATCGCCAGTCCACTGGATGCGCGCTCATCAGTGCAGCGTAGCGTTGACTTAAATCAGCAATACGATTGATTATCTGCTGCTGATTGGGATCATCAACGCAACAGCTTGGCAACTGTCCAGCGCGTAAACACATCCAAGTTGAAGTGGATTGGACGGTGGCTTGGGTGAGCGGCGGTGCATTGAATAAATAATCACTGAGATGAACCGTGCGAATGGGCGAGACACCAGCACGCACCCGCTCCATGTAGGGCGCGAAAAATACGCCAAAAAATCCAGCATGTTCATTGAGTTGACGAAACCAGCCGCCATTTTCACCGCCGCACCAGCTACACATCAGCCGCGATTCATGCGGGCGCGGCGATGCCAGCCGCCGGGTTTCAAGTGCCTGGGTGAGCCATTCGGGATCCTGGCCACCTTGTTGGGCATTGGAAAATACTCGATCTCGGGGCACCAGATCAATACAGACACCGTTGTAACAACCACGATAGGGGCGCAGCCCGTCCTCAACCCCATCATAGGGGCGCAAATGGTCGCCATCGACGATGACATAATCAAACCCGGCGCGCACTAACAGCGGAATCATTTCCATCGTAAACGCCATCTCGGGCGGCCAGAAGCCACGCGGGGCGCGGCCAAAGGTTTCGCTAATGATGGCATAGCCAGCGTCGATCTGATCGCGCCAATCGCTGACTGAAATCCATGGAAAAATGGGGTGAAAATAGCCAGTGCCGACCAGTTCAATGGCGTGCATCTGGGCATAGCGGTGCAGCAGATGGGGGATATCGACCCAGTGACGGTAGCGATCAATCACCGCAGGATCGCGCAACTGCTCCAGTAATACGCCAGAGAACGCCACATGGACTGCTGCAACATCTGCATAGTCACCAACATAGCGCGGCAGCCGTTCATAACAGCGAATGATTTGCTCGGCAGCAAAGGGATTTTCCGCACTTAAACGCAGCAGATTCCCCGGTGGCTGATGCAGATGTAGCCCCAGGGCATGTCCAACAATTCCAGTCATTCAGTATAGCCATTCACTCTGTTTTCTAGACATTCAATCGTCGGGGCAGTTCGCGAACCGCTCCGACTGATGGTCGTGGTGCTTTTTCCACATAATGATCCGCAAAGTGCCAGCGCGACATGGGTATCGAGCGGAATGGCGGTACGCTAGGGAAAGCGACACCTTGCGCCCGATGTGACCAATGATAGCCTGTTGGTCACATGAATGCATGAACGATTTTATAAAGCTGCATGGCAGATTGAAAATCAATGGTTTGCAAGGCTCTTGCGGAGTTTGGTAGAATTCTTATAAAGCAACGGCGCGTCACGCATTGCAATGCGCACGACTCGCTGGCGGGTCGCTCGTCATCCATGACGCGCTCCAATGATACGCGCAGAAGGTGTCACCAAGGTCTTTGGTAAGAAAGCGGAATCCGTCATTCCGTTACTGCAACAGGGCGCAATCCAGGTCGAGACGGGACAAGAACAACTTTGCGATTCAACTTAGATCCCGACCATGGAACGCGAAATCTTCGCGCTTGTAGATAACCTATCTACAATGGAGAATTCTGATAAAAAATAAAAAATGAAGAAAAAAATCAAGAACTATTTTTTGCTCCATGATCATCAACCCACCCGATAACCTAGAGCGCATGCCGCTGCATGTGTTCAGCGAGAAGGCATATCTGGACTATTCCATGTATGTCATTCTTGATCGCGCCCTGCCTTATGTCGGCGATGGGCTTAAACCCGTGCAGCGACGCATTCT
>SKYD01000259.1 GCA_007128075.1 Thiorhodovibrio sp. | reverse complement strand
TAATCGGCGAATAGGAACTGCTGCTTTTGCACGCAGAAGGTTTTCTTTGCGCTATGAAAAAATAAAACGAGGACTGCGATCATTGGGCACGGTTGCTCTCAGATAGCGGGAATTGCTGGCAACATAGTATTCATTGCCTTCACGCAGCTTAATAAAATCAGCCACGCCATAAGGAATGCGCCAACGGCGGTCATATCTGTGCATTGTGGAATAATCAGCGATCAACTAACCCGCAACAACATCATCAATCGGCGTTTTTAGCTGGCGCAAAATTTGGCTGGAGATTTCTTCAATCGACTGGCTGGTGGTGTCTAATACCGGAATGCCTAGCTGCTGATAAAGCCGCAATGCTTGGCGCAGTTCCTGTTGACAACGCTTGAGCGAGGCATATTCACTCCCTGGGCGGCGCTCTTCACGAATCAGTTGCAAGCGTCGCGGCTCAATGCTCAGCGCGAACAGCGGCTGTTTTAGATTGAGTATCTCATCTGGTGGCTGACCGCGAACAAAATCTTCTTCGGTCAGTGGATAGTTGGCAGCCCGCAGGCCATAGTGCATCGCCAGATACAGACAGGTGGGGGTCTTGCCTGAGCGCGACACCCCAATGAGCACCAGATCAGCATGACGGAAATTATCCGGGCGCATACCGTCGTCGTTGCTCATCGAAAAGTTAATGGCCTCGATGCGCTTTGTATACGAACTGGGCTTGGTGATGGCATGACTGCGCCCCGACTCGCGGCTCGGCTCGATGCCTAACTCGGCAGTCAGCGGCGGGCTAAACTGCTCAAATAGCTCGATATACAAACAATCGGCAGCGCGTAAAATCCCGCCGATGGCATCATTGAGCATGGTCGCAAAACAGATCGGCCGCGCACCATCGCGGGCTTGCGCCTCGCGCATCCGCTGCACCAGCGCATGGGCGCGTAACTCGGTGTTAATATAGGGCATGTACACCTGTTCAAAGTCGATGCTGTCGTATTGCGACAGCAAACTATGCCCCAGTGCCTCCGCAGTCAGCCCGGTGCTTTCCGAAACCAAAAACACAGTTCGCTTATTTTTCGACATGGTTTGCAGGCTCTTCAGCAGCAAGCATCTGATCGTACAACGCCCAAGCAGCGGCGGCAGCCTCGGCAGAAACCCGCTCGGTGGCGCGTCCTAGATGGGCGACGATATAATCACCAACCGCGATTGGTTCATGCTGGAGAAAAAACAGATTGATGTCCCGTTCGACCCCACGGGCAGTGCAGCGGGCGATGAAACCGTCGATGGATTGAACTTGCATGGGGATGCCAAGACACATGCAGACGACCTCGGCAATAAAACTAAAGACTTGGTGGCTACGGCTAGAATCGAACTAGCGACCCCGGCATTATGAGTGCCGTGCTCTAACCAACTGAGCTACGTAGCCAATGTAGAGCGCGAAAGTTTAGACCTCGCAGTCGTGCTTGTCAAGAAAATTTACAGCCATTCACCATGACCACCTTTGATCGTTACCTGCTCACTGAAATCGTCAAATTATTTACCGCGATCATTCTGACCCTGCTGGCAATTATGATCAGCATGTTGTTGTTGCAAACCTTGGAAAAAGTCAACCTCGGGGTGCTGAATCATCAGGTGGTGGTGCGCTATCTGGGCTATCAACTGTTACGCGACAGTGTTCATCTGTTGCCGCCCGCGTTTTTTATTGCCGTGCTGGTGGTGCTGGGGCGCATGGCCCGTGATAGCGAGCTGATTGCTGTGCAGGCCTGCGGCATTGGCCCGCTGGGGCTGTATCGCGGCATCTTATATGCTGCCATTCCGCTGGCGGCGCTGGCGTTGTGGCTGGCGCTGGTGCTGCAGCCCGAGGCCGCAGCACAGATGCAAAGCATTCGCGACCTTCAGGGCGAACAGGCGGCACAGATTGCCGGTCTGCGTGCCGGGCGTTATTATCAACATGACGGCGGCAAGATCACCTTGTATGTTGCCGCAATTGATCGCAACAAACACTTTCGTGATATTTTTATTCAGGATCGCCGCGCCCCGCGCAGCCGCTTGGTGTTGGCAGCAAGCGGCTACTATACTGAAGACGAGGCCACGGGCAGCCGCACCATTGTCTTAAACCACGGGCGGCGTTACGATGGCAACCCAGGTGCGGCGGATTATCGCATCGGGTCGTTTGAGAACTATCGGCTGTCTTTAGGTGTCCTGGAAACCACCCGCTCCGCCCGTCGCCGCCCAGCAAGCACCCCGACAACCGCGCTGCTTGGCTCCGACGCGCTCACTGATCGCGCTGAATTGCAGCATCGCTTCGGTCACGCGCTGGCGTTTTTTGTCTTAGCCGTAATTGCGGTGCCACTGACCGCGCTCTCACCCCGCCATCCAGCAGGTGGGCGGATGTTGTTGGCATTTTTGGCGTATTTTGCTTTTTTAAATCTACAGGGCCTGGCGGAACACTGGTTTGCCAGCGGCATCACCCCCGCTTGGCTGGGCTGCTTGTGGTATCAGCCATTGATTGTGGTGATGATTTTTGCTGTCTTGGTGCCCAATAGCTTTGCCGCGCAACGGCTGTGGCGGCGACTTTGGCACCGTTAAGCGAACACTGGAATAGCGCCAGATTAAAACAGGTATTTTTGATATGCTCGATGTGATCCGCTCGGATATTCGCCAATTAACTGCCTATCAGGTGCCGGATGCCAGGGGGCTGATTAAGCTCGATGCGATGGAAAATCCCTATTCACTGCCCGCCGCGCTGCGTGCAGAATGGCTGGCAGCACTAGAGCACACTGAGCTAAATCGCTATCCTGATCCGCAGGCGCGAACACTTTGTGAAGTGCTGCGCCAGACCATGGCGATTCCTGAGCACTGCGGGCTGTTGCTCGGCAATGGCTCTGATGAGCTCATTCAGATTTTGGCACTGGCAGTGACCGGGGCTAACCAGCGGCTGCTGGCGTTCGAGCCTGGATTTGTGATGTATCGGCTGATCGCACAGTTGACGGGGCTGGAATATATCGGGGTGACACTGACCGCTGATGCCTTCGCGCTGGATCTCGACCGCGCCCTGGAGGCGATCACCCGCCAGCACCCGGCGTTGACCTTCATCGCCTACCCCAACAATCCCACTGGCAATCTGTTTGATCCCCAAGGTATTGAAAAAATCATTGAAGCCGCCGCGCCCGGGCTGGTGGTGGTCGATGAGGCTTACGCCCCCTTTGCCAATGCGAGTTTTATGCCCTATCTGGAGACCGCGCCCAATCTGTTGATTCTGCGCACAGTATCCAAAATGGGACTGGCAGGGCTGCGGCTGGGTTATCTAGTCGGCGCGGCAGAGTGTATTGATGAGCTCAACAAGGTGCGCCTGCCCTATAATATCAATGTGCTTACCCAACACAGCGCGACCTTTGCCCTGCGCCATCAGGCGATTTTTAACCAACAAACTGAGCAGATTTGTAGCGAACGCCAGCGGTTGATTGCCGCGTTCAATGCCATTGCTCACATTCACTGCTACCCCAGCGCGGCAAATTTCCTGCTGTTGCGCCTATCCAATGCACCGGCGGTGTTTGATCATCTCAAACAACAGGGCATTTTGGTTAAAAACCTGCATGGCAGCCACCCCTTGCTTAACAACTGCTTGCGGATCACAGTCGGCACACCAGAGGACAACACCGCGTTGATCAATGTGCTGTTTCAATGCTGAAACTCGCACTGTTTACTAAAATTTGCATATTTCTTTAATCTATCTTTGGTTAAAAACCATTATAATGTCTGGAATTGGTGGCTGCCATCGCGCAGCCGCGCCTTAACTTTTTGCGACCTCTGGTCGCGGGTGTCCTGGCGGAGGAGCTATGAAATTTTTGCGACACATCTTGGTATCAGGTGCAATTCTGCTGGCGATTTTGGTCATTGCCTTGCCGCTGTTGGCGGTGTTTTATAGTGGGTTTGTGGTCGATATCTGGTGGTATAACTCACTAGGCTATGGCTTTTATTTCTGGCAGCGCCTGCTGTACAACTATGTTGTGTTTTTTGTCGCAACAGCATTGTTTTTTGTGTTTTTTTACAGCAATTTTCGGATTGCCGCCCGCTATCTCAATGCCACCCGCCCGAGCGAGATCAAACGCTGGTTGCGCTGGAAGCGACGCAAGTCACCAGACCTTGCCGATGAGCCACCCAATGCCGACAAACAAGAAGCCGCTGCCGCAGAGCCTGCGCCCAAGCCTAAGAATGTGATTGTGCGGCTGATGACCCGAGTGTCGCTGTGGATGCGCGAGCATTCCAAGATTTTTTACGGACTGCTGTCTCTGGTTTTGGCAGTCATCGTCGCTGCTCCGCTATATCGTGAGTGGGAGGCGACGCTTCTGTTTGTGTTTGCGCCCGCTGCGGGAATTGCTGATCCAGTATATGGCAAGGACATCAGCTATTATCTGTTTGCTTTGCCGCTGTTCCGGTTGATCTTAAATGAGGTCTTCGTGGTGCTGTTGGTGCTGTTTGTTGGTGTTTCAGCACTGTATTATCTGGAGCGGCGCTCACTTGCCAAACGCAATTTACAATTGCCAACTGGGGCGAAAAAACATCTCAGCGTCATTCTGGCGTTGATTTTTATCGTCGCCCTTGCCGAGCTGATTTTCCAGCGTCATCTGCTGCTTTATACCGACAGCCACCTGCCGCTGTTTTATGGCCCAGGTTACACCGAAATGACGGTGATTCTGCCGCTGATCTGGGCGGCAATCATCAGCTTGGTGCTGTTTGCGATCAGTTTTATTTGGTATTTTAACCGTGGCAAAGGGCTGCCACTGATGATCCTCTTTGGTGTTTTGCTCGGCGCCTCCATCGGTGTGCGCTATTGGTCGGCATTGCCCCAAGCCGTGCAAGATTACATCGTCGAGCCAGATGAGCTTGCCCGCCAAGAGCCGTACATTCGCTACAACATTGCTGCCACCCTCGATGCCTTTGATCTGGCCAATGTCGAGACCCGCCCTTATGTTGCGCATGTCTTTGAGCCAGGTGCCGAGCAGGCGCTGACCACAGAATCGACCAATATCAGTCTGCGCAACATCCCGGTGTGGGATCGTGAAATGCTGCTCGGTGTTTATCGTGAGCTGCAAGAATTGCGCACCTATTACCGCTTTCTAAAGGTTGATATTGACCGCTATACCATCGACGACATGTATCAGCAGGTCTTTTTGTCAGCACGGGAGCTAGATTTTAACCGTCTGCCCGAGGATTCACAAAACTGGATCAACCGCTGGTTTAAGTATACCCACGGCTATGGTGCGGTGATGTCCGCAGCAGCCCAGATTGGCGAGGAGCCTAAAGACTGGTTTCTTAAAGACATTCCACCAGAGTCTGACTATGGCATGGTGCCCGAAGAATCCGCGATCTATTTTGGGATGGAGGATCTCTATGATGTGATCGCCCCCAATCGCTTAGGCGAGATTTCCTATCCAGGGCCTGATGGGGTGGTGATTGATGATTATCGCGGCAACGGCGGCATCCCAATTCATAATTGGTTTCGGCGTGCCGTGTTTGCGATCTATTATCGTGATTATCGGCTGTTCTTCTCGACTGCCATTGCCCCCGATAGCCAGATTCTGATTCGTCGCAATGTGCCCAGCACCATTCAGATGCTCACCCCGTTTTTTGAGCTTGATGGCGACCCCTATTTGGTCGTCACCCCAGAGCGGCTGTACTGGATTCAGGATGCTTACACTGTATCTGATCGCTACCCCTATGCCGAGCCGGTCAATCATGCCATGCGTGCTGACCAAATCCCCGAGGATGACGCGCTCTACAGCCCGATTGCCGACAATCAGCTCAATTACATCCGCAATTCGGTGAAAATCGTCGTCGATGCTTACGATGGCGAGATGCACTATTATCTGGCTGATCCCAGCGATCCGATTGCCCGCGCTTATCGTCGCATGTATCCCGGGCTGATCAAAACCATGGATCGGCTGCCCGAGGCACTCAAGCCGCATCTGCGTTATCCCAGTGATCTGTTTCAAACCCAGATGGAGGTTTATGCCAAATACCATCAGACTGATCCAGCGGTCTTTTATGGCCAAGAGGATCGTTGGGTGTTTCCACGCTTAGAACGGCAGCACGAAATCAAAACAGTCACTCCTTACTATGTGACCCTCAACCTAATTGACAAGGAGCGTTTCGAGCATCTGTTGCTGGTGCCGATGAATCCCGCCGGGCGTGAGAACATGCGTGCTATTGCGGTGGCGGGGTCAGATGGCGACAACTATGGTCGAATTTTTGTGTATAGCTTCCCAATGGGGGCGTTGATTCACGGTCTCTCGCAGATCGAGGCACTGATTGAACAGGATGCGGCGATTGCCGAGCAATTCACTTTATGGGGACAAGGTGGTGCCCAGGTTGAGCGCGGCAATCTGATTTTGGTGCTGGTCGATGGGGTGCTGACCTATGTGCAGCCAGTGTATCTCAAAGCTGCCCGTGGGGTGCAGATTCCACAGCTCAAGCGGATCATCGTCAGCCAGCGCGGTCAGGTGGCGATGGAGCGCTCACTTGAGGAGTCTTTTGAAGCATTGCGGCTGCGCAAAGCCTCCAGAACCCGCCGCCCACGCGCTGAAAATTCAACTCGGCAGGCTCCAGAACTGTGAGCCAACACCACGACACCCCCTTGCTGCCAGCGCGGCTGTATTTTGAGACCGTCGAGCAGGCTCCGGTGGCAATCTCGATCACCGATGCCAAGGCGAACATTCTCTATGTGAATCGGGCGTTTGAACAGCTCACTGGCTATGATCGCAGCGAGGTCATTGGCCAGAATGAAGCGATTTTGTCGAGCAATGTCACCCCCAAAAAGGTGTACAACGCGCTGTGGGAAACGATCTGCCACAAGCATTCGTGGACGGGAACCCTGGTCAATCGCACCAAAAGCGGAGAGGATTATCTCGCCGAGCTGACCATCTCGCCGGTGCTCGATGCCGACGGCGAGATTGGCTTTTTTTTAGCCATGCACCGCGATGTCTCCAAAGAGCACGCGCTGGAGGTGGGGCTTGATCAGCAGCGGCTGCGCATCGAAACCGTACTCGATGCCGCGCCGGTGATTGTGCTGTTGCTCGATGCCCAAGGACAGGTCATTTTAGAGAACATGGAATATCAGCGGCTGCAACGCGAGCTGCACGGACATGAGCTGGTGGCGCTGTTGCGAGCGGCACTGCTGCAGCAGGCGGGCTTTGATCCACTGGAACGCGCCCTGGCGGGCAATGGTTTTAAAGATGTGGAAATTAGTCTGGACATCGCTGGCGGCACCGGGCCGCGGTGGTTTTCGTGCTCCGGGGTGGCAGTCAATGAATCAGACACCAGTGCGCGCAGTTATTTCATACACTCTAATGACCATGGTCAGCGGTTGCTGTTGCTTGCCAATGACATTACCGCACGGCGGCGTGAGATTGATCGCGCCCATTTAGAGCATTTGCGGGCGCGACTGGCTGAACAGCAGCGTGCCGAGGGGCTGCGCGAGGCGTTGACAGCGGCAAGCTATCAGATTCAAGGGCCACTCAATCTCATCCGCGCCGCCACCGCGATGTTTCACGCTGGTGGTGACATCACCGCTTTTGCCCAGACCTTGCACCAGATCAGTGCTGCCAGCGAACAGGCATTGCTGACCCTGCACGAGGCATTGCCCGAGCCGTTGGTCGAATCCGACAGCCTGGTCAATATCAATGAATTATTGCGCCATGTGCTGGAGATGGAAACCGACCGTCTGCTGGCGGCGGGCGTGGTCGTTGATTGGCAGCCGGCACTGATCTTGCCCGAGCTATCGGGGCACAAAAATCAACTGCGCTCGCTGTTTAAATATCTGCTTGATAACGCCCTGCTGGCGCTGCATGAAAGCCGCCACACCCAGCGCGATCTACGGCTGGCGACCCGCGCCCTGGATGGTGCCGTTGAGGTGATCATTGAGGACAATGGCCCGGGCATCGCGCCTGATCAACGGCTCAAGGTGTTTGAGCCATTTTATATCGGCTGGCGCAACCATCGCGGTCGGGCGGGGATGGGGCTGAGTCTGGCGCAAGACATTGCCAATCAGCACGGCGGTTTGATTGAGGTTGATGCCGAAACCCAACAAGGCTGCCGTATTCGGCTGATTTTAAGCCACGCCGCTCATCACGACGATTAAATTCCCACTCAACGGGCGACTCTGCAAACAGAGCCGCTCGACTGTGCTCAATAGTTCGCTAAGGTTTTTGGTCGAGCACTGATGGTGCAACATAATCGACCTGCACCCCAAGCACCTTGCGAATGGTTTCTCGCCCACGGTCATCGCTGCTGCGATAATTTTCAATCAATTCCCACTCTTCACGCGACAGCGGCGATTTATCGTCTAGGCACAGCAGATAGGTCGGAGTGAGCCCATCGAGTGCGTTGGATAACAACTGCGCCTCTTCCAGCCCCATGCGGCGAATGCCCTGCTCATAGTTGCTAATCCGCGATTTTGACAACACTTTGGTGCGATCTGACAACTCCGCCAAGCTGTAGCCATGCGCGTTGCGTGCTGCGCGGAGCCGATGACCAATTTTGCGTGTCAATTGAATTGCTGCATCATCCATCTTGTTTTATGCCTTCTGTAGAGAAATTTGTCAGGATTTGACTTACAACGAGTCCCGTATCTATCGTACACCTCTGATTGGAGAGGTCAAGTTTTTTTTTCGCAAATCGTTTTTCTGCCCCCAATTCAAAACACTTTGCCTTTTTGTCAACTGGTTTCAATGGTTAAACGAGCCAAAAAAAATCGCCTGTCGGCGATTTTTTTGGGGGGTTAGATGCCAGAGCGGTGCAACAATGCTCGATAGCCGATGTCGCCGCGCTGGAAAGCGCCAGCAAACTGAATCTGCGCTACCGCAGCATAAGCACGCACCTGAGCAGCGGCAATATCCTCGCCTAGAGCGGTCACACAGAGCACGCGCCCACCGTGGGTCACCAGCTCACCCTGTGCGGTGTCACGGGTTCCAGCATGAAACACTTTGCAGTCAGGATCAGTGATGTGCTCCAGCCCAGTGATTGGATCGCCGCGCCGATAACTGCCAGGATAACCTTGCGCTGCCATCACCACTCCCAGCGCGGGTCGCGAATCCCAGTCCACGCTGACCTGATCCAGCCGCCCCTCCATGGCTGCAAGACACAACGCCAACAAATCGCTGTGCAAACGCAGCAGAATCGGCTGGGTTTCAGGGTCGCCGAGACGGCAGTTATATTCGAGCACCCGTGGCACACCATCAGTGCCGATCATCAGCCCCGCATACAAAAAGCCTCGGTAATGAATCCCTTCAGCCGCCAGCCCTGCCAGCGTGGGCTGCATCACCTCACGCAGCACGCGCTCATGCAGTGCTGGGCTAATCACTGGCGCAGGCGAATAGGCCCCCATGCCGCCGGTATTGGGGCCGCTATCGCCATCATCGCGGGCTTTGTGGTCCTGCGAAGATGCCAGCGGCACTAGCTGTTCACCATCAACCAGCGCGATAAAACTCGCCTCCTCGCCGCTGAGATAGTCCTCAATGACAATTTTTGCCCCTGCCGCGCCCAATGCGCCGCCCGCCAGCATATCGCGCACGGTTTGTTGTGCAGTTGCTGCATCCTGCGCAATCACCACCCCTTTGCCAGCCGCCAGCCCATCAGCCTTGATGACCACAGGCAGCGCACAGTTGGCAAGATATTCCAACGCGGGATCAAGCGCGGTGAAACTCTGATAGGCGGCAGTCGGGATACCATGCCGAGTTAGAAAATCTTTGGTGAATTGTTTGGAACCTTCAAGTTGGGCGGCGGCCTGGGTTGGACCAAAGATGCGCTGCCCGGCGGCGGTGAAGCGATCAACAATACCCGCCACCAGCGGAGCCTCGGGCCCGACAATGGTCAGATCAATTGTGTGCTCCTTGGCAAATGCCAGCAAGCCCTCAAGATCATCGCTGGCGATGGGCACATTGGTGACTCCCGCCTCCAGCGCGGTGCCGCCATTGCCTGGGGCAACAAACACCTGCCCTGCCAAAGGTGAACGCCGAACCGCCCAAGCAAGCGCGTGCTCACGCCCACCTGCGCCGATAATCAAAATGTTCATTGTTTTATCATTCATTCTGTGTTCCAAACTTGGGGCAGTTCACAAACTGCCCCGAATAAAAAAATTTGAGTCAACAGTCACAAGCCCCACTGCTGCAACATCTGCGTGATGCGCTGCGGATCAATCGGCTTGGTCAGATAATCATTCATCCCCGCCGCCAGACAGGTCTCTTGATCGCCCTGCATGGCGTTGGCAGTCATCGCAATGATTGGAATCTGGTTATTTTGGGCGCGAATCCGCCGCGTTGCCTCCAGACCGTCTAGCTCTGGCATCTGCACATCCATGAAGACCAAATCATAGTGTTGCCGCGCCAGTGCCTCAATCGCCTCCTGTCCGTTGGAGACCGCATCGGCAGTCAGCCCAAGTTTGCTCAAAATCCCCAACGCCACTTGTTGATTTAATTGATTATCCTCGGCAAGCAAAATATGCAAACCGCGATTCAGCGCTGGCGGCGGTTCCAAGCTCTGTGCTGGGGTGGGAGGATCCTCAGCCGAATGCTGTTCCAGACATTGAATCAGTGTGTCGTGTAGCTCACTGAGCCGAATCGGCTTGGTGACGCGCTTGAGATTCATCTCGCCCCGCGCCGCTTCTTCGGTCTGGCGAGGCGGGCCCAACAATATCAACTGCAGACGGTCTAAGCGGGTATCAGTCCGCAGCGCCCGTGCTAGCGCCAGCCCATCCATCCCCGGCATGTTGTAATCAATCAACAAAATCTGCAACGGGGTGCCTTCATCAAATTGGCGATAACAGATGCCCATCGCCGTGGGCGCATCAGCCGCAGTGTCGGGGCGCATTCCCCAGGCGGCAAGACGGGTCGCCAGCAGTGCGCGCTGGGTGGCATTGTCATCAACAATCAGCACCCGCACACCATCCAGCAGTGGTTCGAGCACTGGCGGTGCATCAGGAAGACAGGGCAGATGCAAGGTCAGCCAGAAGGTCGCACCCTCGCCCTCGACACTGTTCACACCAATGCGCCCGCCCATTGCCTCAACCAATTGCTTGCAAATCGCCAGCCCCAGCCCGGTGCCGCCATATTGGCGGGTGGTGGAGGCATCGACCTGGCTAAATTTGGCAAATAAGCGATGGTGTTTGTCTTGAGGAATGCCGATGCCAGTATCACGCACCGTGATATGCAAATCGACGCGGGTGCTATCGGGCGCCGCTTCTGGATCAAGCGGAGCCGCTTGCACCACCACCTCGCCGTGATGGGTGAATTTAATGGCGTTGCTGATGAGATTGGTCAAAATCTGACGCAGACGGGCAGGATCGCCCAGCAGGCGGGTCGGCAGCCGAGGATCAGCGGCGATGATCAGCTCCAGCCCTTTTTCGTCGGCGCGCACCGCAAGGCTGGCGGCGAGTTGATCGAGCAGCTCCGGCAGCTCAAAAGGCACAATTTCTAACTCCAGCTTGCCGGCCTCGATTTTGGACAGATCGAGAATATCGTTAATCAGGGTCAGCAACGCCTCACCACTGGTTTGAATGGTCTTCGCATAGCCTTGCTGCTCGGCAGTCAGCGCAGTGGTGAGCAGCAGATGGGTCATGCCAATCACCCCATTCATCGGGGTGCGAATCTCATGGCTCATGTTGGCTAAAAATTCGCTTTTGGCGATATTGGCGGCTTCGGCAGCTTGCTTCGCCTCGATCAAGGCGATTTCGGCTTGTTTGCGGACGGTGACATCCTGCACCATGCAGGCAAATTGCTTGGGCGCTGGCGCAAAGACGCTCACCGCAAAATGTTTCTCTAATTCCAACGAATAGTTTTCAAAAGAGCTGGGCGTTCCCGACAGCGCCACTTGACCAAAAGCCTCAATCCAATGGGGTTCGGTGTTTGGCAACACCTCAAGCACTCGGTGTCCCACAAGCTGCTCGGCATTGAGCCCAGTCATCTGTTCAAACGCTGGATTAACCGCTAAAAAGCGATAATCAACTGGCTGCCCTTGGTCATCACAAATCACCTCATGCAGTGCAAAACCATCGAGCATTTTGTTAAATAAAAGCTGGTATTTTTGTTCCGCTTGATAACGGGCGGTCAGATCAATCGCCGCTGTCGCCATATACTCAGGAGCGCCTGACTCATCGCGCATCACAATCCCGCTCATCAGCATCGGAAAGCTGTGACCGTCGCGGTGTACATGCCAGACATCGGTCGGCGGGAAATAGCCCTGGTCGAACAATTGTTGATTGAGCGCGGTGACCTGCTCCATCTGGTCAGCGTTATGAAAACAAGACAGCTCACGCCCGATCAGCGCCTCTGGCTCATAGCCGTGAATCCGCGCAAAAAAGGGATTGATATAAATGAGCTTGCCGGTGGCATCGGCAATCGCATTGCCATAGACTGCATTTTCAGCAATCGCCTTGAAACGCTGGGTTTCTTCCTCAGCGCGCATCTGCTGTTGTAAAATTCGGAGTTTATCCAGCGCCAGCGAGATCAATTTGACCACCGAGGCTAAAAAATCCTGCTGACTTAGGTCATCAAACGGGTGTTCAGCCAGCCAATTTAACACAATCAGATGATAGCCCCGCTCGCTGAATAAAAACGGAAACCACAGCAGTGAGGCAATTTCCATGCCTTCATGGAGCAGGGTCGCGGAACCGTCATTGCACAGGGCAGGATGAATCGCTGAACGATGGCTGCTTAACGGCTCCTGCTGCTCGCGCATCCACACAACGCCATCGTGAAATAGGGCAAGATCATAGTTGCCAATACTTGGCTCTATGCGCTCATGACGCGGATTCAGCCATTCATGCAGACCAATGACTTTTTTCACTTCAAAATCAATGTCATAAACCAGTGAGCGATCCGCACCCAGCGCCTCACCAATGCAGCGACAGGCGGTGGCAAGAATGGTCGAAGCCGAGCGTTCAGCCGCAATCGCCACCGCAATCTGATCCAGCGCCGCTCGCTGGTTTGCCACCTGCGTGGTCAGTGCCTGCTCTCTAGCAGCGGCCTTTTTTTTCACCATCGCCACCAAAAGTGCCATCATTAGCAAAGACACCACAATCGACAACGCCAGCTTGAGCGGCCACTGCCAGCGTTTCCAGGCATCGTATAGCGTAAAGTAAGGCATTTCATCAAAGGGCGGCAGCCGCAACTCACGCAACAGCCGCTCTACCGGGCGGTAATCAGCAGGAATGCCAAAGCCGTGAATGCCAATTTGCTGTGCAATTGCACCACCGTGGGGCAGCGACAAGATGGCACTGGCAATGCGCAACGCCATCTCTTCGTTGGTTTGGGTCAACACCACAAACGGCCATTCGGGATACAGCGGCGTGGATAAAACGAAGGGGAAATTGGGTTCTTGTTGCGGATTGAGCACGCGAATCGCATCAGCAGGCAGGGTACCGCTGGCCTGCATCGCCTCGACCAAGCCGCTGCGGACAAAGCCAGCATCGGTCTTGCCTTCAAGCACCGCCTCGATTGCCAGATCGTGCGGCATTCCAGTAAATCGCCAGTGAATTTCGTCGAGCTTAAGCCCATGCTGCACCAGCTCATAGGCTTG
>SKYD01000246.1 GCA_007128075.1 Thiorhodovibrio sp. | reverse complement strand
GATCGGGTCTCGAATCTGACGCTGTCCTGTGTACCGTGCAACCAAAAGAAAGGCAACCGTCCGATTGAGGAGTTCCTGAAAAATAAGCCAGATGTTCTCAAGCGCGTACTCGCCCAAGCGAGGCGCCCTTTGAAGGACGCGGCAGCAGTGAACGCCACGCGGTGGGCGCTGTTTCATCGACTGAATGCCACCGGCCTGCCGGTCACGGTCGGCACCGGCGGGCAAACCAAGTTTAACCGCAAGCGGTTTGGTATTGACAAAGCCCACTGGAAGGATGCCGCCTGTGTTGGTGACATGGCCGCGATCACCTTTGCCACGGACACCGCGTTGGACATCACCTGTAAAGGTCAAGGCGGGCGGCAGAAAGCGGTTGTGGATCGTTACGGCTACCCGAAACAGCACCGACCATTGAAGCCAATCCACGGGTGGCGGTCGGGCGATATTGCCCGATGCAACGGTCAGGTCGGACGCATCAGCCCCCGTGCGAGAGGCTCTTTTGAACTGCGTCCCTTCTCTGGAGGCAAGCCCTTCTCCAGACCCATGCGCCAATTTGAACGGCTGCATGTTACCAGTATAAGATTGGATGAGGTTTATGCAGAAAAGAGGAGATATTTTGCAGCAGTTACGAACCGGTTTTCACAACAGCAATTTAACAACAGGAGAGGTTGTGTATGTCAAAAAAACATCCCATTGTGGCAGTGACTGGCTCATCGGGGGCTGGAACCACCACCGTCAAACGCGCCTTTGAGCATATTTTTCATCGTGATTGCATCAAGGCTGCGGTCATTGAGGGCGATAGCTTTCATCGCTATGACCGCAAAGACATGAAAGCCGAGATGGCACGGGCGCATAAAGAAGGGCGCAATCTCAGCCATTTTGGTCCCGAAGCCAACCGCTTTGATCTGCTTGAGGAGCTATTTAGCACCTATGGCGACACCGGCGGTGGCAAAAAACGCTACTATATCCACAGCCCAGAAGAGGCGGATGCGCACAATGCCCGCCTCAACACGCAATTAGAGCCAGGGCAGTTTACGCCGTGGGAGGATGTATCTGAAGGCACCGATCTGCTGTTTTATGAAGGGCTGCATGGGCTGGTGGTCACTGAGGAACACAATGTCGCCAAGCATGTCGATCTTGGGGTTGGCGTGGTGCCGATTGTCAACCTAGAATGGATTCAGAAAATCCATCGTGATAATTCCGAGCGCGGCTATTCTGCTGAGGCGATTGTTGATACCATCATGCGCCGGATGCCAGATTATATCTGTCATATCACACCGCAGTTTTCGCTCACCGACATTAACTTCCAGCGGGTGGCGACGGTGGACACCTCCAATCCATTCATCGCCCGCGACATCCCCACGCCAGATGAGAGCTTTGTGGTTATTCGCTTCCGCGAGCCAGAAAAGTTGCAGGTCAACTTCCCTTATCTGTTAAGCATGATCCATGATTCGTTTATGACCCGTCGCAACACCATGGTGGTGCCCGGCGGCAAGATGGGCTTTGCGATGGAGATTATCTTGCAGCCGATCATCGAGCGGATGATGGATGCACGGCGCGTCTAAGTCGGGGGCGTGTCGGGGCGCACTGTCAATAAATGCACTCGACGGCTATCAGCACGCAGTACGGTGAACCAAAAGCCGTCGATATAAACCCGCTCGCCGCGCAGCGGCAGATAGCCGAGGGCGTGAATGACCAGCCCGCCGATGGTGTCACAATCACCATCGGCGAACTGGCTGCCAAAATAGTCGTTAAAATCCTCGATGCTGGTCAGTGCCTTAATCGTGTATTCATTGGCTCCGCGCTTGAAGATGAATGCGCCTTCGTCAAAATCGTGTTCATCTTCAATCTCGCCGACGATTTGCTCTAGCACATCCTCAATCGTCACCAATCCCGCCGCGCTGCCATATTCATCAACCACAATCGCCATGTGATTGCGGCTGCTACGAAATTCACGCAACAACACATTCAGCCGCTTGCTTTCGGGGACAAAGATGGCGCTGCGTAGATGATCGCGCAGGTTAAATGATTGGGTCTGGGGGTTTTGCTGGCAATAAGTCAGTAAATCTTTCGCCAACAACAAGCCCACCACCTCGCCGCGATCCTCGCTGGTGACTGGAAACCGTGAATGTGAGGACTCCACGGCAATCGCTAAAATCCGCTCCAAGGGATCATCACGACGCACCGTGACCATCGCCGCCCGTGGGATCATAATATCGGCAACCCGCAGATCCGCCACCTGCAACACCCCTTCGAGCATGCTCAGTGCATCGCGTGCCAGCAGCCCGCGCTGTTCAGCAGATTGCAGCACTTCGACAATCTGTTGTGTATCCTGTGGCTCAGTGCCCAGCCAGCGACAGAGCCGGTTGCGCCAAGCAAGGCGCGGCTGATTAGAAGCGGTCATTGCACAGGAGAAGCAGAATGCTCATAGGGTGGAGGGAAGCCTAAATGGTGTAACAGATCGGTTTCTAAGTGTTCCATGCGCTCGGCATCTGCTGGCTGCAGATGGTCATAGCCTTGCAGATGCAGCACGCCGTGGATCACCAAATGCGCCCAGTGCGCAGTCCATGATTTGCCCTGTTCGGCGGCCTCGGTTGCCACCAGCGGGGCGCAGATGGCAAGATCACCCAGTATCTGACAGTCTTCGGGCAATCCAGGAAGCGCCTCAAATGGAAATGACAGCACATTGGTCGCCCCCTCACGCCCGCGATACTGCGCATTGAGCATCGCACTTTCCTCTTCATCAATCACGCGAATGGTCAGCTCGTGCGCGAACAATTCAGGTGCCAGCGCCGCTGCCGCCCAGGTGGTCAATTCAGCGATGGTAGGCAACGGATCGGCAGCGGTCGCATATTGCACCACCAAGGTGGGTGATGTTGGGTTAGCGTTGTTCGTGGGCATCATAGGCGTTGACGATGCGCTGCACTAGGGCATGGCGCACCACATCATGAGAAGTGAAAAAAGTCATACTAATGCCTTCGACCTTTTGCAAGACCTCAATGGCATGACGCAACCCCGAGGGCTGACCACGGGGCAGATCAATCTGGGTGACATCGCCAGTGACCACTGCCGTCGAGCCAAAGCCGATGCGGGTTAAGAACATCTTCATCTGCTCCGGGGTAGTATTTTGTGCCTCATCGAGAATAATAAACGCCTCATTCAGGGTGCGTCCGCGCATATACGCCAATGGCGCGACCTCGATCAGATTGCGCTCGATGAATTTATTGACCTTTTCAAACCCCAGCATCTCAAACAACGCATCATAAAGCGGGCGCAGATAGGGGTCGATTTTTTGCGCCAGATCACCGGGCAAAAAGCCCAGCCGCTCACCGGCCTCGACCGCCGGGCGCACCAGCAACAGCCGCCGCACGCGCTCGGTTTCCAATGCCTCAACCGCACTGGCGACCGCAAGATAGGTTTTGCCAGTTCCCGCCGGCCCAACACCAAAATTAAGATCATGGCGCATGATCGCGTGCAAATATTCCTGCTGATTCGGGCCACGGGCGCGGATCAACCCGCGTTTGGTCTTGATGGTCAGTTCAGGTCGCTCTATGGGGGCGATGAGGGTTTCGATTCCTGATTGCTGCACATGCAGATGAATGGTTTGCGGCCCCAGCGTTTCGTTGGCAGCTAGCGCGTAAAGATCGCGCAACAGCCGCTCACCAATGGCAATCGCCGCTGGCTCGCCGACCAGATGAAACTGCCCACCGCGATTGTTGACCTCAATCCCCAGGTGACGCTCAATCAGCCGCAAATGCTGATCAAACTGACCACAGAGATTGGCAAGGCG
>SKYD01000176.1 GCA_007128075.1 Thiorhodovibrio sp. | reverse complement strand
GTCGGGCACGGTGGCTAATTCCATAAATGCCGCTGGCACCAGCGAGCCAGATTGACTGCCCAGCAGCGCCAGCCCATAGGTTAACCCCAGATTAAACACGATAATCCCAATGATCGACAACAGGATGCCATAGGCAATCTGCGCGGGCTGGTGAATGCGCTCGCGCAGAATCCAGCGCATGACAATAAACAAAAACAAAATTAGCGGTAAAATCGCTCGCAGTCCGCTGATAATTTCTAGCCAGGGCGTGTGCTCAAACCACTCGGGGGCAGCAATGGTGGTGGCAGCAGCGGTCGCGGTGGCAATGATCTCAGCCGGATCGGTGACCAATGACACATAGATTGCCAGTGCCTCAACGGCGATGATCGGAAACAGCGAGGCGAGGGTGACAATGCCAAAGCCAGACAGCGACGATTGGCCGCGCCCAGCAGCGGCAGCAATGCCAATACCCAGAGCGAGCACCAACGGCACGGTGACGGGCCCGGTGGTCACCGCGCCACAATCCCACGCCAGCCCGAGGGTTTTGCTCAGTTCGGCATCGGTGAGCATAAATAACATCAGCCCAATCGCCGGAATTAATGTCATATAAATCAGCGGCTTGAGACTCCAACCGTACAAAAAACGCAGGGTGCCGAGAACTGCCGCCATGCCGACCCCAATCCCAACACACAACACCAACAGCTCTGCCCAGTCGTTGAGCAGGGCATAGAGATAGGGCGCTGATTGCACCTCGACAATCTGTCCGGCAGTTTTCAGCGCCCCAATCGCTGGCTCGGCAAAGGTCACCCCCACGCCGAGAATAAAAGCAATCAGCAACACAAACCATAACGGCGAGCGAGCGGGCAGAATGGTGCCCAAGGTTTCACCAAACGGCATCAGACCGACTTTCAGCCCTTCCATGAAAAACATCAGCCCGATGATCACCGCCACCAAGCCGCCGACGATGGTCGTCGCCTGTTCGATGTCTTGGCGCAAAATAAAAAGCTGAAACAGCATCAGATACAGCGCCAGCGGCACCACAGCGCGGAGCTGTTCTCGCAAGCGCGAACTAAGATAAGGCTGGATGAGCCGATAGGCATCAATCAGCCGCAGCCGAATCCGTGGGGCGCGATAGGGAATCTCAGTGCCCTCGGCATCGCGCCAAATTTTAGGGGTGATGTTGTTATACGAGATGCGATCCTGATGCACCGTGATCTCGCGCACAAAAGCACCGAAACGAATCTCGCGAATTGCGTGCTGCTGATCGGTCATGGTGCGTTCCTGTGTTACTTGGTCGGGGTGAGATCGCGCCCAAAGCACGCCTGATAGTCAGCAGCATAGTCACCGAGTGCCTGATAGACATGCGGCGGGACGATGCGCGGTTCATAACGCGGGAAATGGGTGCGCACATAGTGTAAATTGCGAAACAATTTCATCTCAATCACCGCTCGGGCAAATTCTAGCCCGCGTGGTCCGCGCTGGCGCTGTAGTGTGGCAATGAGTTGGCGAATCAGGCGCGGTGGCTTGCCGGGCGGCTTGGCGAGCATCTGCAAATAGCGCGGCATTCCACGCCTACGATCCCCACCGCTAATCAGCGCGGTGGTTTCTAGGTCAGGTGCCAACTGATCAAACAACTCCTGGCCGCGCTCAGTGCGCACCAGCACCCACTGCCAGCCCAGACGCGCCCCCATATAGCCGATGGTGATGTCGGCAAGGCTGTTGGCATAATCAAAACAGGACAAGCAGGCAGCGGGGAAGATGCCGTCGAGCTGATCCATCGGAAAATCAATAAAATTGACTTTCTCGTCATGGCCATCCTCATGGCGCATCCACAGCCGATAGTCGGGCATAAACTCATAATGGACGATGGTGTCCGGCGAGCGCGAGATCAAGCGCAGGAACATCAGCAAATCAGGATAGGTGACATTGTCGCTACAGGGAATGCCGATGACATCAAGCCGCTCTAGCCCGAGTTGCTCTTGCACCGCACGCACGATCTGCACCTGACAGCCGGTGCCGATCAACGCCAGCCGCCGCACACCGCTGTCGCGCACCTGATCAAGCAGGCTGAGATTGGGCGACAAACAGGGCTTGTTGCCGGCGCTGGCTCTGACCTCCTCTGGGGTACGGGCGAGGATCGGCTGCGGGGCAAAACGGGTTCCCGGTGCAGCGGCGGCAGTGATCACCGCCTCGACCGCGCCCTGTTCCAACAACCGCGCTGCCAGCGTGGTCACCATCCCCGACCATTGCGCCCCCGCCACTGGCTGCCGCAACCGCGCAGCGTGCATCTGCTGAAACACCCCGAACCGCAGCTCATCCCCTGCCGTCCGCTCGCGGTGATAGAGTTTTTGTTCCAGCTCCGGAATATGCTGGCGCACAAAAGGACAGGCTTTTGCCATTTCCGGTTTGAGTCGGCTATCACACAGCCCGCAGTCGCTGCAGAGCTTCGGGCGCTGACTCAAGCGTTCATCTTGGCTTAGCAGCGTGGTTTGACGCAGACCCTTTGCAGGGCCGGTGAATTCAATATCAGTGAGATCAGGGTGAGACATAAACAAATCACTATTGGTTATTCACGGTTATTCACGAACCATACAGAATAGTCCTGCAATAACTGAAAGTTTTTTGAATCTGCATCGGTACTTTTCAAGTAATCCAATGGCAATGTAAACTTTCTGCTATCTTTTTTTCGTCTTACATTCACCATAATTCCGTAAAAATCATTGACCTCATCTTCTTGAAAGCTGAGAAAAGTATAAACATCCTCAGAAGAAGGCTGAGTTTTTTTCTTTTCTTCATATTCAATTTGACAGCCAGGACCGAAGACATAATACTCTTCCCATGGAAAATCTTCAGAGCCGGTTAAATCACATGGAATATCCATGTTTTTATTTAGATAGGAAATATAAGTGCTCAAATTCTCCACTGTAACTTGAGGAACTTCACTTCCACCTAAAATTTTAACAATTCTTGCATTTTGTTCTTCATAATCATACATGGTTTGGTTGCTCCTTTTATGGCCATTCACTCTGTTTTTCGGATCATTGATCAAACAGCAATAGTTTGCTCTAGCTTGCCAATCAACTGCGCACCATCGAGCTTGCCCATCACCTGACTATCAATCACCACTGCCGGTGCCAGCCCACAGGCACCCACGCAACGCGCACTCATCACCGACAGGGCTTCATCAGCGGTGGTCTCGCCAGGCTGCACACCAAAGCGTTGTGCGAGGCTGTCAATTAGCTCATCCGCGCCTTTGATATAACACGCGGTGCCAGTACACACCACACAGGTATGCCGCCCTTGGGGCTTGAGCATAAACAGATGATAAAAGGTCGCCACCCCAAACACCTTGCTCAATGGCAGGTCGAGCGAATCGGCGACAAAGGTCATCGCCTCTTCATCGAGAAAGCCAAAGGCATCCTGAACGCTGTGCAAGGTCTCGATCAACGCATGGTCGGCATAGCCATTGCGGCGCATGGTGGCGTTGACCAGTTTCCAGCGTTTGTCGTTGCTTGGCAGATTGGGGCGAGTGCGTTGCATGGTCATAAACAAATCCACATCAATCAGGTTAATCGAGCAGCCCGGCGGCGATGGTGGCAGCCACTAGGCCATTGAGTCCCACATGGGCGCATTTATATCCCGCCAGTCGTTGAGCGCGAAGCAGTACCTGCTCAGTGGGCAGTCCGTGCAACAGTCCGTCGATCAATGCTGCGTTTAAGACATCGCCGGCGGCAAGGGTGTCGATGATCTGTGGCGGCTGATAAGCGGGAAGATGCTGTGGTTTTTGGCGATGATCGCAATAATAGACCCCCGC
>SKYD01000253.1 GCA_007128075.1 Thiorhodovibrio sp. | reverse complement strand
CGCCTGATCGAGGTGTTTAAGGCGCATGACATCGGCTATTTTTTCTACAACGGCGGCGGGGATTCGGCGGATACTTGTTATAAGGTTAGCCAGCTTTCCGAGACCATGGGCTATCCAGTGCAGGCGATTCATGTCCCGAAAACTGTTGACAACGACCTGCCGATTACCGACAACTGCCCGGGCTTTGGCTCGGTGGCGAAATATATCGCCACCTCGGCACTCGAAGCCTCGTTTGATGTGCGCTCGATGGCAAAGACCTCAACCAAACTGTTTGTGCTCGAAGTCATGGGTCGTCATGCCGGCTGGATTGCTGCTGCCGGTGGGCTGATTGAAGACCACGATATTCCGGTGCTGGTGCTGTTCCCCGAGGTCGATTTTGACCAAGATCGCTTTATCGCGGCGGTTAAGGCCAAGGTTGAGGCACATGAGTTTTGCACCGTGATTGTTTCCGAGGGGGCAAAATACCCCGACGGGCGCTTCCTGGCTGAACAGGGCACCCGCGATGCCTTTGGGCACGCCCAGCTCGGTGGGGCAGCCCCGGTGGTTGCCAATATGGTCAAGGATGCCCTGGGCTATAAATTCCATTGGGCAGTGGCGGATTATCTGCAACGGGCGGCGCGTCATCTGGCCTCGCGCACCGATGTCGAACAGGCCTATGCGGTCGGTCAGGCGGCGGTCAATTTTGCCCTTGCCGGGCATAATGCGATCATGCCCACGGTGCGGCGGCTAAGTGACGAGCCTTATCAGTGGGATGTGGGTGAGGCGCCGCTGTCTGAGGTCGCCAATGTGGAAAAATTCATGCCACGGGATTTTATCAGCGCCGATGGCTTCGGGATCACCGCCACCTGCAAGCAGTATCTGCTGCCGCTGATCCAAGGTGAGGATTATCCGCCGTTTGCCAACGGTCTGCCCAGCTATGTTCGGCTCAAAAATGTCGCAGTTGCTAAAAAATTGCCGACATTTGAGCTTTAAAAAATCCTAAAGTCGGCGCAATGCCGACTGGGGTGTGTGTGGATCGCTCGGTGAATACCGAGTCGATCCGTTTTCCTTAACTTAAATGTCGTCTTCATTAGGGGGTCACTGAATGTTATTGGGAACTTTTTTTGCAATCCTCTGCGCCTTAGCGGCTATCGGATACGGCGTATGGTCGGTCAAATGGATTCTTAATCTCTCGCCGGGCAATGCCCGCATGCAGGAGATCGCCGCCGCTATCCAAGAAGGTGCCAGTGCCTATCTCAATCGCCAATACATGACCATCGGCATGGTCGGTGCTGCCTTGGCGGTGGTTTTGTTTATCGTGCTCGATGTCTACACCGCCTTTGGCTTTGTCATCGGTGCTGTGCTCTCGGGTGCGGCAGGCTATATTGGCATGAACATTTCAGTCCGTGCCAATGTGCGCACCGCACAAGCCGCCAATGATGGGTTGGATGCTGCATTACAGGTCGCGTTTCGCGGCGGTGCGATCACCGGACTGTTGGTGGTCGGGCTGGCGCTGTTGGGCGTGGCGGGCTATTACTTCTTTCTCCACCTGGCAGGGGTTGAGATTGAGGTCGTCAAGCACGCCCTGGTTGGTCTGGGCTTTGGCGGCTCGCTGATCTCAATCTTTGCCCGTCTTGGCGGCGGCATCTTCACCAAAGGTGCGGATGTCGGGGCTGATCTGGTGGGCAAGGTCGAGGCCGGTATTCCCGAAGATGATCCCCGCAACCCGGCGGTGATTGCTGACAATGTTGGTGACAATGTCGGTGACTGTGCTGGTATGGCGGCGGATTTGTTTGAGACCTATGCCGTCACCGTGGTCGCCACCATGGTGCTTGGCTCGTTGCTGATGACCAAAGGCACGGCGATCATCTACCCGCTGGTGCTCGGCGGGGTGTCGATCATTGCCTCAATCGTCGGCACCTTCTATGTCAAGGCCACCGAAGGCGACACCAAAATCATGAGCGCGCTCTATAAGGGGCTTCTGGTTGCTGGTGGCATTGCCGCCGTGGTGTTCTTGCCAATTACCCTGATCATGAACCCCGCAGGCGGCATCGGCGCCAGCTTCGCGCTCTATCTTGCCGCATTGATTGGCTTGGTGCTGACCGGGCTGATGGTGGTGATCACCGAGTATTACACCGGCACCGACTTTAATCCGGTCAAGCTGGTGGCAATGGCCTCGGAAACTGGTCACGCCACCAACATCATCGCCGGGCTTGGGGTGTCGATGAAAGCCACCGCCGCACCGGTGTTGGCAGTCTGTTTGGCGATTTTTCTTTCTTACTGGCTTGGCGGGCTTTATGGCATTGCCGTGGCGGCGACTGCCATGCTCAGCATGACCGGAATTATCGTCGCGCTCGATGCCTTTGGCCCGATCACTGACAACGCCGGCGGGATTGCCGAGATGGCAGAGCTGGATGACAAAATCCGTGGCATCACCGATCCGCTGGATGCAGTGGGCAACACCACCAAAGCGGTCACCAAAGGCTATGCCATTGGCTCGGCAGGGCTGGCGGCGCTGGTGCTGTTTGCTGACTACACCCATGCACTCAATGATCACACGCTGAATTTTAGCCTCAGCAACCACATGGTGATCATCGGGCTGTTTATCGGTGGCATGGTGCCTTATCTGTTTGGTGCGATGGCAATGGAGGCAGTCGGACGCGCTGCCGGTGGCATCGTCAACGAAGTGCGCCGTCAGTTCAAAGAGATGCCCGGCATTATGAAAGGCGAGCAAAAGCCCGATTACACCAAAGCGGTCGATATGCTCACCAAAGATGCCATCAAAGAGATGATCATCCCCTCGCTGTTGCCGGTATTAGTTCCCGTCGTGGTCGGTGTGGTGCTGGGCAAAGAGGCGCTGGGCGGGTTGCTGATTGGCACCATCGTCACCGGACTGTTTGTCGCCATTTCAATGACCACTGGCGGCGGTGCTTGGGATAACGCCAAAAAGTACATCGAAGATGGCAACCACGGCGGCAAAGGCTCCGAGGCGCACAAGGCAGCAGTGACTGGGGATACCGTCGGCGATCCCTACAAAGACACCGCTGGCCCGGCGGTCAATCCGTTGATTAAGATCATCAACATCGTGGCGTTGTTGATCGTGCCGCTGCTCTAGGGGCTAGAATGCAACGGGGCGTGATGCCCCGTTGTTAATCACTAAAAAACGGCGGCTGTACCAACGCCGCCTGATGTATTGCCGCACTGTAATAGCGGGTGGAAAACGGCTTGGCAGCCGCATCAGCCGCCCGCCAATCGCCACAGCCGCGCTGTTTCGCCGCCATGGTGGCACTCCACCAGCCCGAAGGATAAATAATCTGCGGGAAAAAAATCGGGGTCGGATCAAGAAATCCAGCCGCTTGTAACTCGTGGGCAATGTTGCGCATGATGTCTAAATGATAAAATGGCGATTCACTCTGTTGCACGAACAGCCCACCAGGGCGCAGCGCCCGCCAGCATTGACGATAAAAATCAACGCTAAATAGCCCCGCCGCTGGACCGACTGGATCCGTGCTGTCGATAATAATCACATCAAGACTATTGGCTTCTCGCTGCTGAATCCAGCGGATACCATCAGCAAACAACACCGTGGCGCGTGGATCCTGATTAGACGCTGTGAGTTCAGGAAAATAGCGTTCCGCCAGCCGCGTCACCCGCTCATCAATATCAATCTGCACCACAGTTGCCACATCTGGATGCTTCAGCGTTTCACACAGCGTACCGCAATCGCCACCACCAATGATGCACAGATCACGCGGTGCTTGGTGGGTAAACAACACAGGATGCGTCATCATCTCATGGTAAAGAAAATTATCGCGGGT
>SKYD01000037.1 GCA_007128075.1 Thiorhodovibrio sp. | reverse complement strand
GTTAGCACGGTGGATGAGCGTCCTGCAAAGAATAGTTCAAGCGCTGTTGACGCACCTGCTCAAATGCCGCCAATGCCTCAATCACCTGAGCGCGAATCTCTGGCTCACTGGCAACGGCAAATTCAAGAAAAGTACGGGCAACCAGCGATAATTCTCGACTTTTAGAATAAACCAGATGCCAGCGGCGACGAATCGGAAAGCCGGCGATGTCCAGAAGCGCAAAGCGCCCTCCGCTACATTCTAACCGCAGCGAATGCACCGACAGTGCCGAGATGCCTAAGCCACCTAAGATCGCTTGTTTGATGGTCTCGCTGCTGCCTAACTGCATCCGAATCTGTGGCTGGATACCGGCGGTCGCAAAGTGCTCAAGAATGGCATCGCGCACCCCAGAGCCTGGCTCACGAATAATCAGCGGCTCCTGTGCCAATGCGGATAGCGGAATCTGGCGCTCACCTGCCAGTGGATGATCCGAGCGGGCAACCATCACCAGCGGATTGGGCGCGAAGGGGATCACATCAATCTCATTGCCCAGCTCATTTTGCTGCCCCATGACATACAAATCATCGTCATGCGCTGCCAGCCGCTCACTGAGCTGATCACGATTGGTGACATTGAGTGAAATATCGATTCCTGGATAGCGGCGGCTAAATGCGCCCAGCAGCTCAGGGGCAACATAGGTCGCGGTGGTGATGATGCCGACCCGCAGCCGCCCACAACGCAGACCTTTAAGATCAGCCAGACGGATTTCAAGATTGGAAAGACTGCGTAGAATGGATTGACAAGCAGCATGCACTTCACGCCCAGCATCGGTTGGCTCAATTGTCCGCCCCAGGGTTTGAAATAAGGGCGCGCCGACCGCCTCGGCGAGTTTTTTCATCTGCAACGATACGGTTGGCTGGGTGAGAAACAATTCCTCGGCAGCACGGGTGAAGCTGCCCAGACGCACAATCGTATCCATAATCTGCAGTTGACGCAGAGTGACATGGCGAATGAGGTAATCAGTCCCCATGCCGCCAGCACGAGTGGTGCGCAAGTCAGCCATGTCGATACAGATTGTATAAACAACCCGTAAACACAATCACGGGCTAGTGCGCATTAGCCCAGACTCAATCTGGCCAAACGCGACCGCCGGCACTGTAATCATCTTCGCGTGTTGGATCAAGCGCGATCTCTAGTGCTTGAATCTTCTCAGCGAGCGGTTTGGAAGCCGCTGGGCGGTGATGAGGTGATGATTTTGCACGGCCGCGCTTTTTGTTGGCAGAAGATGCTGTTTGAGCGGAAGTTGCCGACGATGGCTGACTGCTCTGTCCCGCTCCTTGGGCTGTTTTAATTCCAGAAACAGATGGTGCGGCTGGGGCTGAGTGCTCGGCTTCAGTCATGATTTGTGCTCTAAAGATTCGCTGTCAAGAAGTTGATCAAGCGCACCGGCAAAGCGCAGTTGTTCAGGGCTTAGCTCGGTGTTGGGCTCCTCGGCAAACAGGGTGAGATTGACATAGGTGCGCCCAAAGCTCAGATTCGGATAGATATTTTGTGCCTCGGAGAGTTCACCAACCCGTTCTAAAAAATCACGGGTCTGCTCATAATCGTCAAACTCAAGACGACGCTCTAGGCGCAGTGGACGCTGGCGAGGTGTCCAGTGATGCCCTGGCTCAGAAGTAGACACGCTCACCTTCTCTGTAGCCTGGTGGCACACCAAGTGATTTTAGCCAATCCTCAATCGACCGCGCATGTTCCAGCTCTTCTTGAAGCAGCGTGTTAAAAAATTCGCCATTCTCAACATCACCTAGTCGCTCACAAAAGCGCGTTGCCTCGGCATACAGCGCCACAATCTCCGCCTCAAGTGCCACATCATGCTGCAATAAATCGACTAAATTGCGTGCCGGGCGTGCTGGATTGAGTTGAGACGCATTCGGCACCACGCCAAGACGCAGCATCTGTTGAATGATGCGATCAGCATGTTGCATTTCTTCCACGGTCTCTTGGCGAAAGCGAACGGCTGCATCGGTCAGCCCCCAAGATTCAGTGAGCACCGCTTGGGTCATATACTGCTGGATGGCAGAATACTCTAGGCTGAGTGCGCGTCCCAGATAGCCTAAAATACGAATATGGGTGGTGGTTGCCTGTCGCATGATGCGATCCTTAAAGTCACGAGCGATCCATCATGGTACCGCGCCGAAGCGCGGTACGCCCTGGCTTTGCAAACATCAATTGCGCCAGATTTAGTCCTCAGCAGGCCCACCAGTGGGGAGCACTGGCTCCACCTCACGATGCGGACGCGCAATGATGTGTGCTGCGACCAAGCCATCGCCAACGCGCTCACAGGCATCGGCTCCAGCACGCACGGCAGCATTGACTGCGCCGGTTTCGCCACGCACCAACACGGTGACATAGCCGCCGCCGACAAATTCGCGTCCGATCAGCCGAACCTCAGCCGCTTTGGTCATTGCGTCAGCGGCCTCGATTGCTGGAACCAGACCCCGGGTTTCAATCATGCCAAGCGCAATACCCATGGTTTCGTTAGCCATTATCTTCTCTCCGTCTATTTTCGGTCAATCAAAATCAGACTGTCCCGCAGGACAATGTTTAAACAAAGGGCATACTTAGCGCCGGGGACGCCCTTTCTCACACCCGCTGACACCAGCCTTTAACACTGGCTCTACTTCACGGTGTGGCCGTGCAATAATGTGTGCTGCCACCAGTCCGTCACCGACCCGCTCACAGGCATCCGCACCCGCCCGCACGGCGGCGTTGACCGCTCCGGTTTCACCACGCACTAACACAGTGACATAGCCGCCACCGACAAATTCGCGCCCGATCAGCCGCACCTCAGCCGCTTTGGTCATCGCATCTGCGGCCTCGATTGCGGGCACCAGCCCTCGGGTCTCGATCATACCCAGCGCAATCCCGTAACTTTCACCTGCCATGTCATCTCTCCTGCTGTAGTTCGCCAATGGGCGCTGGCATATTTAATTGAAAATACGACTCAAATCGGGCTATGGGGCATCCCACTCATCAAGGATGCCACCGATGGTCAGATCGGTCAGGATACTGGCATCGCCCATCGCATAGCGACCAGCAGAGCCACTCACCGTGAAAACCCAGTTGCCATCGCGCACACCCACCGGATCCGTGGCGACCTGCAACTTGCCTTTGGCATCGCGCAAAATCCGCAGACTGCAATGACCAAGCCCCTCAATGCGATAGGTGCAAATCAATGTCCCGACAACCTGATTGATATCCATGCGGTTTAGCTTCCTGAAGTCGGCGGCTTCCAGTCATCAATAATGCCGACGATGGTCAGGTCGCTCGGATACTCCTTGCTGCCTGCCGCCTCGCGGGCTGCCGAGCTGCCAACACAGATCACCCAATCGCCTGGCTTGGAGCCAACGGCATCGACTGCAACCAGTTGACTGCTGCCATCCTGAACCACTTGCAGATGCTTGTGTTCAAATCCTGAGATGCGATTGGTTGACACCAACGGCTTTAACACCTGACAGATTTTCATCGGAGCGAGTCATGGATGACGAGTGACCCGCCAACGAGTCGCGTAACGAAGTGGAGCGCGAGTGCCTGCACATTGCAATGCGTCGTGCGCTGTTGTTTTAGGCGTGTTCATCTTTGCATTTGCCCCGTATTGAATGAAAAAAGGGTGCCGGTCTTTCCCGGCTGTCAGCTCTTACGAGCACACCCGAAGGCGTAATGGTCACCTCGCCAATGTTAGTGAGTGGTTTCGCGTGAACCGCACCGCCCATTGCCGCGCCCTGTGCTGTTTAACAGTTCACCGTAGAGTTTGGGGCTGGTGAAGC
>SKYD01000106.1 GCA_007128075.1 Thiorhodovibrio sp. | reverse complement strand
TCGTTGCGCTCGATGACCTGATATTTCATCGCAAAGTTGTGCTCGGGATCGACCGCGCCTTCTTTGGGCACCAGATCGCGCACATGCCCATAAGAGGCGAGCACCTCAAACTCAGCACCGAGATATTTGCCGATGGTTTTTGCCTTGGCAGGCGATTCAACGATAAGCAAATTCATAACATCAATGCAGATAGATCGGATCGTCGTTGTAGATTAGCTCTTCCATCAGGCTAAACGCCTGTTCTTGTCCGGGGCGATTGAGCAGCACCAGCAGGGTGATCCATTTGATTTCATCGACTGAGATCGTGGTTTGACGCACTGCCAGTGCCCGCTCAATCACCAGCTCGCGGCTGACGGGATCGAGAATGCCGTTTTGCTCTAAAAACAGCAACAGCCCACGGCCTGCCAGATCGAGCTTATGACATTCGTCCTCAGTATAGATGCGCATCGCGCCCTGACTGCTCTGACAGGTGTCTTGACCTTCCATGCGGCTGGCGAGTTCATCAAGCCAATCCAGTGCTTGGCTGATGGCACGCTGACCGAAACCCGCCTGGGCTAATTCATCTTCTAGCTCATGTTGCTCGACCGGGGCAACGCTTTCTGCTGCCATGTAATTTTCAAACAGATAGATCAGAACATCGACCATCGTTTCAGACATGTAAAAACCTGATTTTAGTTCGTTAAACAAACCTACAAAAACCTGTAGGTAGCGAACGCGCACCCTCAATGAGGATGGGCGAATCCACCAAAGCCCGTAGAAAAATCCCACGAGCGAGATTGATGTCCCGATTGACCATGACCCCAGCAGACTGGAATAATAAACACTATTCGTAATGACTCCATAGCCTTAGTATTTTTACAACACGCTCTTCTTCAAGCACTTGATACACCAAGCGATGCTGTATGTTAATCCGTCTCGAATAGGCTCCCGCAAGATCGCCAACAAGTTTTTCGAACGGCGGCGGTCTTTGAAACGGGTCTTCTGCTAAGATCGCCAGCAACGCTTCTGCTTTTGGTTTTAGTCCACTTTCGGATAATTTTTTCGCGTCTTTTTGTGCTTGCCTTGTATAAACCAAGCGCCAGTTCACCACTCCACATCCTTAGAACACTGGTCAATTGGTGTCGCCATGCCCTCGCGGATGGATTCACGCATCCCTGGGATCGATAACAAAAACAGCGTTTCTTGGATTGCTGTCCAATCTTCTGCTGAAACAAGCACAGCACTGTGACGCTTTCCTGCAATCATCAACGGCTGATGGGAAGATGCGGTCTCGTCGATGAGAGCAGACAGCTTAGCGCGTGCTTGGCTTGCTGTGATTGTTGTCATTGAAATCCCTCAAAAGTCAACTATCTTGTATTGAAGCAGCGACTATAACGCCCGCCAGGGTGTGATGATACATGCCCTTGCAGTTCTAGCAACAGCAGCATGGAGGCAACATCCCGCGCTGGCAGCCCGCTGCGGGCAATAATCTCATCGGCTGCCAAGTGCTCCTGCCCCAGTGTGGCCAGGATTTGTTGATGTTCGGCATCCAGATCATCGACAACTGGCGCGGGCGTGGCGGATGCTGTTGGGCGCGGGGCAGGTGGCTCGCGCATGAACGCCTGAAGCTGCGGCACCAATTCTTCCAATAATTGATCAACACTGTCGATTAATTTCGCGCCTTCTCGAATCAGAGCATGACAGCCCCGCGCCAGCGGGTTATGAATCGAGCCAGGGATTGCAAACACCTCACGCCCCTGTTCAGCGGCATAACGGGCGGTAATCAACGAGCCGCTGCGCTGGGTGGCCTCAGTGACCAAGGTGCCATAGCTAAGACCGCTGATGATGCGGTTGCGGCGCGGAAAATGGGTGCCATGAGGTCCCACGCCGGGCGGATATTCGCTAATCAGGGCACCGTCTTGTTCAATGATCTGCCGTGCCAGCCCGCGATTGGCTGGCGGATAGATTTGATCCGGTCCGTTGCCAAGAACCGCCAAGGTGCGACCTTGTTCTAACGCGCCAGTGTGCGCCGCAGTATCAATCCCCAGCGCAAGCCCGCTGGTAATCACCAGCCCCATGCTGGCAAGATGGGCGGCAAATGCACGGGTGGTTTGCATTCCATCAGGGCTTGGATTGCGAGTGCCAACGATGGCAATCTGTGGCTCAGATAACAGCGCGACATTGCCGACCCCAAACAGCAGCGGCGGGGCGGCTGAAATGGCAGCCAATCGCGGCGGATAGGCGGTCTCGTTCTGGGTAAGAATCCAGGTGCGTTCGTGCTCAGCCCAGCGCAAGGTGGCATCGACCCTGTCCCAGTCGGGATTGCGCAGTGCAGCAATCGCCTGATCGCCAAGCCCGACACTGCGCCAGATGGATTCACCCGCCCGCAGTGCCGCCTCGGCATCATCCTCGCACTGGTCAAGTAATTTTTGCAAGCGGCGCGGCCCCAGCCCAGGGGCCTGAAGCAACGCCAGCAGTGCCCGCAAATCGCTCATCAATCAGGCGCGCCAACCAGAGCGCCCACCTGCATGGCATGGGTCGCGCTCATAATGAGTGCAAAACTCAACCGGTCAAAGGTGCGAAAAACCATCGCGTTGCCGACGATTTGATCGGGCACTAGATATTCCTCTGTGAGTCGTCGCGCCTCGACATGCAGCGGAATTTGCGGATCAGTCGTCGGTTGGCGGCGACTCCAGCCAGTGGCATGATGATCACCATACCAAAACGCGCTATCCAGCGGGCTTTGGTTGCGCCAATTCCACTGATTGCTGCGATTGCGCACTGGATCGCGGCGGGTTTCGCCACCGCGATAGATGGCAAAGACCATCCCAGGCTTGACACCCTGTTGACTGCCACGGTCTAGCACCACCACGGCATATTGTCCAATCTGGGTCACGCCACCGAGCACCGAGATAATATGGCCGCGCAGTGTTGCTGGTGCTGGATGGGGGATGAAATCGCGCAATCGATCCTCATCGGCAGCAGGGCGCACCCGATCACCAATCGCCACCTCAGTCATGGTGCGACCAATCTGTAAAATCGCTGGATCCCCTTGGCGTTCGAGAATTGCTGAGGCGACAAATGCTGCCTCAAACCCCAATGCCTCGCCCGTGGTGTAATCGCGGTATTCGCTGCCTGGACGCAAAATGTCGTAGCGTTGGCCAATGGGCGCCATAATTTTGCGGACATAGGCCTGATCTCCAGAAGCAGCAATCGCCCGTCCATCAGGAAAACCAACGACATAGGGCGCGTTTTCGATGTCATCGGCACTGGTAATCACCCCACGGGTGAGAAAGGGGGCGATGCTGCTAATCGGGATTGTTGGAATGGCGGCATCGAGTTCAGTCACCCGCACCCGTGGCTGTAGTCGCACCTCGCGTATCTCAGAGGCCACGCTCAC
Source organism: Thiorhodovibrio sp. (assembly GCA_007128075.1). Lineage (GTDB taxonomy): Bacteria > Pseudomonadota > Gammaproteobacteria > Chromatiales > Chromatiaceae > Thiorhodovibrio_B. The sequence goes on along the minus strand of SKYD01000106.1, from coordinate 443 downwards.
CTGCGGCCGGCCCTGATCATAGCTCACCACGAGCACATCGCCTGGATAGATGCGGTTAGGATTGGCAACATCAGGATTGGCACGCCAGATCTCTGGCCAGCGCCACGGATCATTTAGATAGCGTCCGGCAATGCCCCAAAGATTGTCTCCAGGTTGCACCTGATAGCGTTGTGGATGATTGTCACGCAGCTCAACAGCAACGCTTGGCCAAGCCAAGACTGCGAACAGCAACAACGCCAGATTTAGCAACCGCCGGCGGCGATCATTCGATGATAGGTGTTTATGGATGGACACGAAAATGCTCCGATGCTGTATGATTGTATCGGTTCGTAACTGTTGCGAAATATCTGTTCTTTTCTGCATAAACCTTATCCAATCTTGAGGTTGGTGCGGGCCTTTCACCCGCTTGGCCTTTCGGCATCTCCCCGGAAGGGGTTAGGTTT
>SKYD01000096.1 GCA_007128075.1 Thiorhodovibrio sp. | reverse complement strand
CTCCAGCCGCCGCGCAGCAGTGATCGCCGGATCAAGCTGGCGCAAACTGCCAGCAGCGGCATTGCGTGGATTAGCAAACGGCTTATCACCTCGGGCCAGTGCTTGGGCATTGAGTGCAGCAAAGCGTTGATGAGTCATCAACACCTCAGCACGAACCTCAAGCAATCGCGGCCAGTCATTGCCGCGCAACCGCAGTGGCAAACTGTGAATGGTGCGCACCTGCGCGGTGACATCCTCACCGCGCTCGCCATCACCACGAGTGGCCGCTTGGGTCAAAACTCCTTGTTCGTAACACAGATTGACCGCCAAACCGTCGAGTTTTGGCTCCGCCGAATACAGAATATCATCCAACGCCAGTGCTTCGCGCACCCGGCGATCAAATTGGCGAAGTTTATCGTCATTATCTGCATTTTTAAGTGAGCGCATCGGCAGGCGATGTCTGACCTCGGCAAACTGCGCCAGCGGCGGCGCGCCAACGCGCTGCGTGGGCGAGTCGGGCGTGCGCAAATCAGGATGTTCAGTCTCTAGCGTTTGCAGCTCACGCAGCAGTTGATCGTATTCGGCATCGCTGATTTCAGGATCATCAAACACATAATACTGCTGATTGTGATGCTCAATCAGTGCGCGCAGGGCAAGGACGCGCTGCTCAATTTGTAACTTTGGCATGGTGTTGAAGGTCGCGCACCCGTTGGCGCATCCATTTGGTATGGCTAGATGTCAGTGGTCGATGCTGTTCGTCTTCAATCAGTGCATCAAATTCCGCCGCTAATGCGGTGGCAGTGTCAAGCATCACATCGAGCCGTTGATGGTCATGGGGCGCACCAGGGAACTCGGCAAACAATGCCAACCCTGGACAATGAAACTCCGCCATGTCGCTATCAAAGGGGAAGGTGCCCGGATGAACCAGATTGGCGACGCTAAACAGCACCGGCTCGGTCTCATCTTCGATGTCATAGCAATAAAAAATATCCTGCGCCCCTGGAAATAATTGGTGACGCTCCGCTGCCGCCAGTAGCTCAGTGCCAGCAATCGGCTCGCTGCGGGTGATGACAAACAACTGCACCAACAGTGGCTCCAAGCGCGGTGGCGAGGCATCATCGACAAGCGCGTCCTCTTCAAGGTGATCGTCTTTGTTGCGCATTTTCGACCACAGTTGCGCGAAACCTTTGGGGGTGTCGCGCTCATCTTGGTCATTGCTTTCGCTCATCTCCAGCATGCCCAGATTTGGCTCGCGCTTGGCCGCAGCGACCTTTTTCTTAGGTGCTGGTTTCTTGGACGCGGCGGCCGCTTTCGCTACGACGGGCTTGGGCTTTGAGGCACGAGTGCGCGTCCGCGACTTAGCGCGGCGTTGAGCGGTCTTAGGCTGGGCGCGGTGTCGTTCCCAAAAATAGAGTGCGGCGAGAAATGCCAGCCCGCCAATTGCTAGAATGATGCGTAAAGTGGTTGGATTCATGAATGTCAAGCCCTGCAAAATTGTCAATCGTTTAATAAAAATTTCTGGTCTATGTGTTGTTTATTCAACATTCGTCAACCGCACATTCACAACCGTTGCTGCACAAGTTCAGCGAGTGCGGTGCAAAACTGCGGGTTGGGTACCGCGCTCACTGGCAGATACCAATGCTGAGTTGTCGCAAATTTCCGACATTTCACTGCATCCTTTTCGGTCATGAGCACTGGCTGCTGCGCTGGCCAGCGGGCGATGTCTTGTGCGGTAAAGCGATGATGGTCAGGGTAGGGGGTGCGGTGGATTTGCCAACCATGCGTTTCTAGCAAACTAAAAAACCTTTCGGGATGACCAATGCCAGCAACCGCAGTGACTGGTTCAGCAAAGGGCTGTTCTAGGGTGCAGGTGCGGGTGGCATCGTGCAGGTTGGTGAGTTTGCCAGGGGCAAGATACAGCGCAGGATGCGCATTCTCAGCATCAGCACCATTGATTACAATCAGATCAATGGTCTTGGCTCGGGTGCGTGGCTCACGCAATGGACCAGCCGGCAGACACCGCCCGTTGCCAAATTGACGCTGCCCGTCAATGACCAAAATCTCCAATGCTCGCGCCAAGCGATAATGCTGCAATCCATCATCACAGAGCACAAGGTTGCAGCCCTGTGCTGCCAATGCTCGCGCCGCTGCCACCCGATCACGGCCTGCCATCACCGGGCAACCAGCCCGCTGGGCTAACAGAATTGACTCATCTCCAAACACTGCTGGATCGCCAGTGGTCGGCACCAAGGCCACCTGGTGTCCGAGTTGGCCGCCATAGCCACGGGTGACAATGCCCGGCTGCCAACCTTGATGTTGCAACCACTCGGCAAGCCACAGCGTGAGCGGTGTTTTGCCAGTGCCGCCGACGGTGAGATTGCCAATCACGATCACGGGCACTGCTGGCGAGTGCTGCGCCCAAAGCCCCTGAGTATAGCCCCAAATGCGCAATCTGGCGATGGCACAATAGAGCATGCTCAGAGGGGCTAAGACCAGTGCCAGCGGATGCCGTGGACTATACCAGATGGAATCGGGCGCAATCACAGCATTTTGCCGCTATTAAGCCACACATCGGGGGGTTTGTTGAACAGTTCACGCCACGGGATGTAGTGCAGACTGTCGCAGGAAAAATCCAGCTCCACCATGCCGTTAAAAATATTGATCATGCCAGCGTGGAGATAGAGCTGGCTATCCATCAGGCTGAGATCATACAGATGATGCCACAGCGCGTTGAGTTGTTCAAACGGGATGCGTGCTTCCTTCATTGGATAGGGGCGTTGCTGATAGTCAAGCACCAGCGCGGGGTTGGCAAAGTCATCGACATCGAGCAGATGGTAGTGATAAGGATAGTCGATCAACCACAGCGTCGCCCGCGCACTGGAAAAATGCAGCTTGGCTTGGAACACTCCATGATGAATCATCAATTGGCACAGACTGCCAAGGATCGAATCAAACCCTAGCGTCTCACCACGGCGGGGACGCTGTGCCTCGGTGTTTGTTGGCTGTCGCTCAAAAAGGTGGGCGGTGAATGGCAGTGAACGCAGATCAAAATCGGCACACAGCAGCCCCAGACAGGCACCTACGGGATCGCGAATCTGGCGCACGGCGGTGATCAGCGGGCGACGGGTGTGGGCACTCGGATAAGGTGCAGAAACAGTGAATAGTTCGCCACGCAATGCTGCTGCTAAATAGGGGCGTTGCGAACGATTGCGGTTAAAATAAGAGCTATGTGAGGTGCGTGGAGCGATGTTGGCAGTGATTTGCACTGCAGAAGAATTGAGCACATAGAGAGCGACACAGTCGGAAATTTGACGAATAGTGTCTTTTAGCTGGTACTCCAGCCCCGCCCGCTGCGGCCACACCGCCGCGCAACGCTCCGCCAGTCGCAGCAAGGCGAGGGCAAAATCCCCTTGCAACACAATGCGCTGACGGTTAATTGCAAAGTGGGTGGCATCATTCATATGACACGAGTCACTTGGCGCAGCCCGCTGTCAGCGGCAGTGCTGATCAGTGGGTATAGCTCGGACATCAAGGGGCGCGCTCAACCCAACTGTTCCATGCGAATGCGCGTCACCGGCCCTTGAACAGCATCGAGGGCTTCGATCTGTGCAATGGCGCGGTTCATGTTCTCCTCTATGATCTGATGGGTAAGCATGATCAGGGTGACATGGGTCTCGCCAGCCAGTGGCTCTTTTTGTTTAATCGCCTCGATGCTGATTTTTTCATCCGCCAATAGGCCGGCAATGCTGGCCATGACTCCGGGCTGATCGAGCGCTGAGAGGCGCAGATAGTACGCCGTCTGCACCTGATCAAGCGGCAACACGGGCGTATCTTGCAGCTCAGTGGGCTGAAATGCCAGATGTGGCACGCGGTTGGTGGGATCGGTGGTCAGGGCGCGGGTGATGTCCACCACATCCGCCACCACCGCCGAGGCGGTCGGTAACGCACCAGCACCCGCACCGTAATACAGCGTCGGGCCGACAACATCGCCCTTAATCAACACTGCATTCATCACCCCATCGACATTTGCCAGCAGCCGCCGCTCAGGAATCAGTGTCGGATGTACCCGCAGCTCAATCCCCGCCTCAGTGCGCCGTGCCATGCCCAAATGTTTGATCCGATACCCTAATTCTTCAGCATAGGCGACATCCTGAGGATCAATTGCGGCAATCCCTTCGGTGATGGTTTTGTCAAACTGCAACGGAATCCCGAACGCCAGCGAGCCAAGAATGGTCAGCTTGTGAGCAGCATCAATCCCCTCGACATCGAAGGTTGGATCAGCCTCGGCATAGCCGAGTGCCTGCGCCTCAGCCAAGGCCTCGGCAAATGGCTGCCCCTGATCGCGCATCGCAGTGAGAATAAAATTCCCAGTGCCGTTGATAATTCCAGCAATCCATTCGATATGATTCGCCGCCAGCCCCTCGCGCAATGCCTTAATGATCGGGATGCCGCCGGCGACTGCGGCCTCAAAAGCCACGGTTACGCCATGTTGTTGAGCGGCAGCAAAAATCTCGTTGCCATGCTTGGCAATCAGTGCTTTGTTGGCAGTGACCACATGCTTGCCGTTGGCGATGGCCTTGAGCACCAGCTCACGGGCAGGAGAATCGCCGCCGATAAGCTCGATCACGATGTCGATGCTGGGGTCATCAACCACAGCGAACGCATCGTTGCCAATATGCCCAATGTGCTCCAACCCTGAGATGCGGGTTGGATCATAGTCGCGAGCCGCGGCCTTGGCGATCACAATCTCGCGCCCGGCACGGCGGGCAATCTCGCTGGCGTTGCCAGTGAGCACGGTCACCACGCCGCCACCAACAGTTCCTAGCCCTAGCAATCCAATATTGACTGGTTCCATCATGAGTCCTTTGTGTCCTTATGTGTCCCGCTCGCTTTTGCGCAGCATCTGCTTGATGCCCTTGACGGCCTGGCGGGTGCGGTGTTCATTTTCGATTAAAGCAAAGCGTACATGGTCATCGCCATAATCGCCAAAGCCAATGCCAGGGGCGACGGCAACCTTGGCCTCGCGCAGCAGCAGTTTGGCAAATTCCAGCGAGCCAAGTGGCTGGTAATGTTCGGGAATTTTTGCCCACACAAACATCGTTGCTTGGGGCTTGACCACCTGCCAGCCCGCAGCGTCTAGCCCGTCGCAGAGCACATCACGACGGCGGCGGTATTGTTCGCGAATCTCAGCGACACAATCTTGCGATGATTCTAAGGCATGAATTGCCGCGACCTGAATCGGGGTGAAGGTGCCGTAATCGAGATACGATTTCATCCGCGCCAGTGCTGACACCAGGTCGGCATTGCCGCACATAAAGCCGACGCGCCAGCCGGGCATGTTGTAACTTTTTGACATTGAGAAAAACTCAACTGCCAATTCGTGAGCACCTGGCACTTGCAAAATCGACGGGGCTTGATAGCCATCAAACACCAGATCAGCATAGGCGATGTCGTGAATTACCCAGATGCCGTGTTCGCGGGCGATCTCGATCACCTTTTCAAAAAAATCCAGTTCGACACATTGCGTCGTTGGATTGCCAGGAAAATTAAGAATCAGCATCTTCGGGCGCGGCCAGGAGTCGAGAATCGAGCGGCGCAGCTCTTCAAAAAAATCGACATCGGGGGTCAGGCGCACATGGCGGACATCCGCACCGGCGATGATGCAGCCATAAGGATGAATCGGATAGGCGGGATTGGGCACTAGCACCGTATCCCCCGCGCTCAAGGTCGCCAACGCCAGATGCGCCAGCCCTTCTTTGGAGCCGATGGTGACAATCGCCTGGGTATCGGGATCTAGCACGACCTGATAGCGGTCTTGGTACCAGCGACAAATGGCTCGGCGCAGGCGGGGGACACCACGCGAGACCGAATAGCGGTGGGTATCGCGCCGCTGTGCGGCCTCAACGAGTTTATCGACGATATGCTGCGGGGTGGGCTGATCGGGATTGCCCATCCCAAAGTCGATGATGTCTTCTCCACGCGCACGCGCCGCTGCTTTCAATTCGTTGACAATATTGAAAACATAGGGTGGCAGCCGTTCAATGCGGCGAAAATTAGAAGGCGGAGCGACCACGGAGGAACCTCATTGCGTTGAATTATTTTTCACAAAATGTTTGGAGTGGCAATCAGGGTATTGTATGTGTTAAAAACACCTCAATCACCGCCCAAAAGAAGGGGGATTGTAGCAAAAGTAAGAAACTCTATCCATTCAGGTGCTGCTGGTTTTTGGCAGCATTTCGTTCATAAAACAGCATGGGAGTGTTGACGATGCAAATGCAGGAAGTGATTGAAGCCTTTGAATTATTGGATAATTGGGAGGCGCGTTATGAATTTATCGGCGAGCTGAGCCGTGAGCTGTTGCCGCTGGCAGCCAGTGAAAAAAATGCAGCGAATTTGGTCAAGGGCTGTAATACTCAGACCTGGCTGGTTGGCAATCTCCGCCCCACCGATCCGCCGTCGATTGAATTTCGCGCCGATGCGGAAACGCCGTTGGTGCGCGGGTTGGTGGCGCTGTTGTTGGTGCCATTTCAGGGCGCAACCCCGGCGCAGGTGTTGGCGACCGATCCTGTCCCGTTTGTCAATCAGTTGGGGCTAAAAGAGCATCTGAGTAGCAACCGTCAGGCAGGAATGGAGCATTTTTTTGAACATATTTACCAAATTGCGCGTCAGCTTGATCACTGATACACACTAAAGGGTTTTTTGCGATGCGAATGGTTGAGGTGATTGCCCCAGAACGCTATGCCAAGGAGTTGATTGGCATGGCGAAGTTTTATGGTGCTGACGATTGTTGGTGGGGGGCGCTGGGGGCTGATGGGCGGCAGACGCTGTACATGCTGGTACCCGATAAGGCGCGTCAAAGTTTACTCGACTCAATGCAGAGTATGCTGGATCGTGAGCCATCGATGCGGATTGTGGTCACCGCAGTCACTGCCACCTTGCCGCGCACCGAAGAGGGCGATGAGGAATCGCGCCAAAACAAGCGCAATACGGTGGTGAGCACCCGCGAGGAGCTTTACACCGACATTGCCAAGGGTGCGCAACTGGATCGCAATTTTCTGCTGCTGGTGGTGTTGTCTACTATCGTTGCCGCGATTGGGCTGGTGTCCGACAATGTGGCGGTCATTATCGGCGCGATGGTGATTGCCCCGCTGTTGGGACCGATCATGGCGTTTGCCTTTGCCACCTCATTAGGTGATCGCGGACTGGCAAAGCAAGCATTGACTGCCAATGCCGCCGGGCTGGGGCTGGCGATTGCGTTGTCGGTGTTGATCAGCATCTTATGGGCAGATATTAGCTTAGATGGCCATGAGGTGTTGTCACGCACTCATATTGAAATCGACAGCGTGGTCTTAGCATTGGCATCTGGGGCGGCGGCCGCGCTGTCAATTACCACTGGGTTATCCTCAACGCTGGTCGGGGTGATGGTGGCGGTGGCGTTGTTGCCGCCTGCGGCAGTGATGGGGATGATGTTTGGTCAAGGCCAATGGATTTTGTCTGCTGGCGCGGGCATGATCCTGATGGTCAATATTGTCAGCGTGCTGCTGTCGGCAAAGGTGGTGTTTTTCTTAAAAGGCATCAAACCGCGGGGCTGGCTGGAAACTGCGCGGGTTAAGAATTCCATGGTGCTGTATATTGGCTTATGGGCAACGCTGATTGTGCTGTTAAGCGTTGGCATTTTTTTAAGCGATGTGCTCAATGAGACCTTTCATGAAGCAATCAAGACAATCAATGGCGGCTGGTTTTACTTTTGAAGAGGCTGTGAAGAATGAGACCGCCAAGCGATTGCCGGCCGAGCTGTTAGGCTTGGTGTTCTCATGTCCTTACACCCAGGATAATCCAGAGACTTGTTTGTTTCACGCCATCCGTCAACTCGCTCCCGCAGCGCGCGTCCGCTGGCTGCAAACACTGGAAGAATCACAGTTAGTTGCCATCAAAGCCCAGCACTGTCTCTGTCTACAGCAATACGAAACAGGCTCAAAACCGATTGAATCCTCAAAAAAACAATGAAAATCAACACCCCAGTCACACAGCGTGAGAACGATTATCCCGATTCGTTCACGCTGGTTTCCACCACTGATACCAAAGGCTTCATTACCTATTGCAATCAGGCGTTTGTGACGGTTTGTGGATTTTCTGAACAAGAACTCTTAGGTGCCAACCATAATATTGTCCGCCATCCTGACATGCCGCCAGCGGCATTTAAAGACCTATGGGACACGGTCAAGACCGGGCGCTCATGGCGCGGGATCGTCAAAAATCGCTGCAAAAATGGTGACCATTACTGGGTTGATGCCTATGTCACCCCGGTCTATCAGGGTGAGCAACTGGTCGGCTATCAATCGGTGCGTGTCAAACCGGATCGTGAACATGTCAACCGCGCCGCCCAGTTGTATGCCGAGCTTCAAGCCAAAAAACTCGACACCTTGCCACGGCAGTGGTCGTTGCAGTTTGGCTATCGTCACCAAATTTTTCTGAGCTTTTTAGTGGTCGGCATTGGGGCGCTGGCAGCCGGCTGGCTGCAGCAGCTTTGGCTGGGGCTGGCGACCTTGATTGTCGCTCTTGGGCTGGCGCAGTGGCTGAGTTGGCGGCTGTTTGCGCCGGTCAAGCAGATCGTGTTGGTGGCAAAAAACATCGCTGGCGGCGATTTATCGACCCCGATTCGCGTTGAGCGTTGTGATGAGATCACCGATATTTTGCAAGCGATCAAAATGGTGCAGGCGCGCTTAGCCACGGTGATGGGGCATTTGCAAGAATCTGCCAGCAGTCTCGCCCAAGCCAGCGGCGAGGTCGCCACCGCCAGCCACGAGGCGCATCAACTCATGGAGCGCCAGCACCAAGAAACCGACATGGTGGCAACGGCGATGAATGAGATGTCGGCAACGGTATCCGAGGTTGCCCGCAACACTGCCGCTGCGTCTGAATCCGCCACCAGTGCTGCCGCTAAAGCACAGGATGGACGCAGCAAGGCCGATGGCAGTGTCACGCTCATCCGCGAGCTTGCCGAAGGGGTTGAAGAAGCAGCGGCGGCGATTGGTCATCTTGGCGAGGCCAGCGAGAACATCGGCAGCATTGTCGATGTGATTCACGGCATTGCCAACCAAACCAATCTGCTGGCGCTCAATGCCGCGATTGAGGCCGCTCGCGCCGGCGAGCAGGGGCGCGGCTTTGCCGTGGTCGCCGATGAGGTGCGCTCATTGGCACAACGCACCCAGCAATCGACCCAAGAAATTCAGTCGATGATCATCAATCTGCAAGCGGGTGCGCGTCAAGCGGTGGAAATCATGGGCCGCAGTCGCAATCAGGCCGAAGACAGTGTCAATGCGGTGATTGAGACCGGACAGGCGCTCGATGATATTGAACAAGCGGTGCATGTGATCAATGACATGAATGCGCAGATTGCCACCGCCGCCGATGAACAGGCCTCGGTCGGTGAAGAAATGAACCGCAACATCATCAGCATCCGCGATCTTGCCGACCACACCCTCGCCAGCACCGACACTCTGGTCAGTGCCTGCGGCAATCTTGATCAACTCGCCCAGCGACTCAATCAGGTCATCGGACAGTATCAGATTTAATCAACACAAATAAAATCATTTTTTAGCATGAAGTTTACCAATAGAATAGGCTCGATCTGGTTATTGTTGGCACTGCTGGTCATGCCACTGTTGGCGAATGCCGAGCCAGAACCAGACGAAGCACTAGAATCCCCCGCCACTGCCCCGCTGCCCCCCGCGCTGCTTGATCCGATTGCCCCCGGGCGGTCACGCGCTGCCACTGAGCTGCAATCGCTGGAGGCATTGCACAAAGCCTTGCGCAGCAAAGAACGCCAGGTGTTGCAGGTGCAGCAGCGGCTGATTGATGCCCGCGATACTGTGACCCGTCAAGAACTGACGGATCGTTTCCGGCGGCTGCGTGAAGAGCTTGAGGATCAACGCCATCAATTTGAACGCTTTGCGGTCAACATTGATCTGCGACTGTTCGTCGATGAAGCCGAGCGCCCGTTTGATTGGCAAGACGAGCTGAGCAAGCTGCTCAAGCCGATCTTGGCCGAGCTAGAAAACGCCACTGCCGAGTCACGCGCAGTTGGTGAGCTACGCGCCCAAATCAAAGAGGTCGCCAATCGTCACGCCCAAGCCGAACAGGCGGTCGAGCGGCTGGAGCTGCTGCTGGCGCAATCGCCATCGGATTCGTTGCGCGAGCGGCTCGAAGAGCGGCTGGATCACTGGCAACGAATCGCCACCGAGGCGGCCAATCGTCATACCGCGCTGGATCTGCAATTAGAAAATCGGCTCGATCAGCGCCAGTCGATGCTCGATGAAACCACCAATTATGCCAAGGAATTTTTTCGCACCCGCGGGCTGAATCTCATTCTGGCGGTGATTGCCTTTAGTGTGGTGTTTTTTGGGATTAGCTGGCTGGCGCAGATCGTGGCGCGCCTGCAAAATATTCAGCATGAACAAAAGTTTACCAATCGGCTGACGCAGCTTGTGTTGCGGCTGTTGAGTATTTTTGGCGGCCTGATGGCGATGATGCTGGTGTTTAACCTCGCCGGCGATTGGTTCATGCTCGGTATCATCATTATCTTTTTGATCGGTGTTGCCTGGGCAAGCATCAACACCCTGCCCAGCCAGGTCGAGACCATCAAGCTGGTGCTCAATATTGGCACCGTGCGCGAAGGCGAGCGGGTGTTATTTCATGACATCCCCTATCAGGTCGAAACCCTGGGCTTTACCGTCTGTCTGGTCAATCCACTGCTCGACGGGGCGTTTCATCAGATGCCAGTCAAAGCAATGGTGGGCTATTATTCGCGCCCCCTGGGCAAACAAGAACTGTGGTTTCCGACCACGACGGGAGATTGGGTCGAGCTGGCGGATGGCCGCATGGGACAGGTGGTGGCGCAAAGCCCGAGCGCGGTGCATCTCAATGAGCTTGGCGGGGCGCAAACCATCTATCCCACTCATGCTTTTATGGCACTGAATCCGCGTAAATTATCACCACGGTTCCGGGTTTGCGCGACCTTTGGGATTGATTATCAGCATCAGGCGATTGCCACCACGACGGTGGTAGAACGCATGCAAAGTGCATTGGAGGCGGGGCTGCCAAGCGTTGCCGAAAATCCGACAGATATTCAATCAATTGAGGTGCTGTTTGACCATGCTGGCGACTCGGCGCTCGCCTATCGCATCCTCGTTGATGTTGCTGGACCAGCGGCCGCCCGGCGACCACAGCTTGAATCAGCGATTCAGCGGCTGCTAGTTGAAACCTGCAACGCCGAGGGCTGGGAGATTCCATTCACCCAGATTATGCTCCACCAGGCCAGCTAACCGCCAGTGACGGGTGGAAAAAACGCGACCTCATCGCCATCCTGCACCAGGGTGTTAGGCTGCGCGAGTTCGTGATTGACCGCTGCCAGCACTGTCGCCTCGGGTGCCAGTGCGGCAGCCCAGCGGTCATTTTTGGTGGCTAACTGGGCGCGTAATTCAGCAACAGTCAGCGGGGTGGTGACTGTCAGCGTCTCGCTGTCGCACCCTAGCACCTCACGCAAAGCGGCAAAAAATCGTAGCTTAATCATTGTATTCCGTCAACGCTTGACCAGTATAGGAATGCGCACAGGCGGCGATCTGTTCTGGGGTGCCGGTGGCGATGATCTGCCCACCGCGCTGACCGCCCTCAGGACCGAGATCGATGATCCAGTCGGCGGTTTTGATGACATCGAGATTGTGTTCAATCACGATGATGGTGTTGCCTTGATCGCGCAATTGTTGCAACACGGTTAGCAACTGATGAACATCGTGAAAATGCAGCCCGGTGGTCGGCTCGTCGAGCAGATAGAGGGTGCGTCCGGTGGCGCGACGCGACAGCTCACGGCTGAGTTTCACCCGCTGCGCCTCGCCACCAGAGAGCGTTGTCGCCCGCTGACCAAGGGCAATATAGCCCAGCCCCACCGCAATCAAGGTATCTAGTTGACGCTTGAGAGTCGGCACTGGGGCGAAAAAGTCCGCCGCCTCATCAACGCTCAGCCCAAGCACCTCGTCGATGGTGCGTCCTTTGTAGCGAATCTCCAGCGTCTCGCGGTTGTAACGCCGCCCGTGGCAGTGCTCGCAGGTCACATACAGATCGGGCAAAAAGTGCATCTCGACCCGAATCACCCCATCGCCTTTGCAGGCCTCGCAGCGTCCACCTTTGACATTAAAACTAAAGCGCCCGGGCAGATAGCCCCGCGCTCGGGACTCAGGCACCGCCGCAAACAACTCACGGATGAGCGTAAACAGCCCGGTATAGGTGGCAGGATTGGAACGCGGGGTGCGCCCAATCGGGCTTTGATTGATTGCCACCACCTTATCAAAATGCTCAAGCCCCTCGATGGCGCGATAGGGCGCTGGGCGCAGCGTTGACTGATGTAGCTTCTGGGCGACCAGTGGATAGAGCGTATCGTTGATCAGCGTCGATTTGCCTGAACCTGACACCCCGGTGACAACGCACAGGGTGCCGACTGGAATCAGTGCGTCTACTTGTTGCAAGTTATTCCCACTGGCTCCGCACAGCCGCAAGCTGTGCTTTAGATCAACCGCCGTGCGCGTTGTGGGCACGGCAATCTGCAAGGTTCTGGCAAGATAACGCCCGGTGAGCGATTGCGGATTGGCGGCAATCTCGGCAGCGGTTCCCTGGGCGACCACGGTTCCACCGTGCGCTCCAGCACCTGGTCCTAAATCCACCACCTGATCTGCGGCGCGGATCGCCTCTTCGTCGTGCTCAACCACAATCACGGTGTTGCCAAGGTCGCGCAACTGTTCCAAGGTCGCCAGCAAGCGGGCATTGTCGCGTGGATGCAGACCAATTGACGGCTCATCAAGGATATACAGCACCCCCACCAAACCAGCCCCGATTTGACTTGCCAGCCGAATGCGTTGCGCCTCACCGCCGGAAAGGGTTTCGGCACTGCGCTCTAGGCTCAGATAATCCAGCCCGACCGCGACCAAAAACTGCAAGCGGTCGATGATCTCGCGGACAATCCGCTCGCCAATCGTCGCTTGCTGACCGTGCAGCGTCAGATTGGTGAGCCACTGCAAACAGTCGGCTAACGACAGTGCCGCTAATTGGGGCAAGCTGTGTCCAGCAATGAACACATTTCGCGCTGCGGGATTGAGCCGCGTACCATTGCAATCTGGGCACGGCTGATCCGACAGATAGCGCGCCAGCTCCTCGCGCACCGTCATCGATTCAGTTTCACGGTAGCGCCGCTCCAGCGCCGGGATCAGCCCCTCAAACTGCTCGCCAGCCATGCCATACAACAGCGCCTGTTGCGCTGATTCGGGCAACGCCTGCCACGGGGTGTTGGGATCAAAATCAAGCGCGGCAGCCAAGCGTTGCACCTGGGCGGTGGTCAACTCTTTGCGCCGCATTCCGCCATAGACTGCGCCCGCCGCCAGACTTTGCGCGGGATCGACAACCACCTTGGCAGGATCAAAAAAGCGTTCCACCCCCAGCCCATCACAACGCGCACAGGCACCGGCGGGATGGTTAAACGAGAACAAGCGCGGCTCCAATTCCGCCAGATTGTAACCACAATGAGGGCAAGCAAAGCTGGCAGAAAAAGTCAATTCGTGTGATGGTGAGTCCATCGATGCCACGCGGACAAAGCCAGCGGAAAGGTGTAGTGCGGTTTCTAAGGATTCTGCCAGCCGCGTGTGCAGATCATCGCGCACCCGAAACCGAT
>SKYD01000035.1 GCA_007128075.1 Thiorhodovibrio sp. | reverse complement strand
TGGTGGCAATTGGGCGACTGCCCAATGGCAAGCGGATCAATGCCGAGGCCGCCGGAGTTAAAGTCGATGAGCATGGCTTTATTGCAGTTGATCAGCATCAGCGCACCAATGTCCCGACCATTTTTGCGATTGGCGATGTGGTCGGCGGTCCGATGCTGGCGCACAAAGCCACCCATGAGGGCAAGGTCGCGGCTGAGGTCATCGCGGGCGAGCCGTCGCTGTTTGATCCGCTGACCATCCCCTCGGTCGCCTACACCGACCCCGAAATTGCCTGGATGGGGCTGACCGAAACCAAAGCCAAAGCCAACAACATCCCTTACGAAAAAGGTGTTTTTCCGTGGGCAGCGAGTGGGCGGGCACTGGGGCTGCATCGTGCCGAGGGGCTGACCAAGCTGTTGTTTGATCCTGAGACCAAGCGCATCTTAGGCGCGGGAATTGTCGGCCCCCATGCTGGCGATCTCATCGGCGAGACAGTGCTGGCGCTGGAAATGGGCGCGGACATCGAAGACCTGGCGTTGACCATTCATCCACATCCGACACTGAATGAAACCATCGGCCTGGCAGCAGAAATGGCGCACGGCTCGATTACCGATCTACTGCCAGCGCGGAAAAAATAGGATTAAATCATGTCCGTTTTGCTTGAACTCAGTTTATTTCCAGTCGATCAGGGGGCAAGCTTAAGCCGCTTTGTCGCCCCGATTGTTGATCTGATCGCCGCCAGCGGCCACCCCTATCAGCTCACGGCGATGGGCACCATCGTTGAAACCGAGGCACTGTCCGAGGCGTTGACGCTGATTGATCAGGCGTATCAACTGTTGGCAGCGCAGGGTGCGCAGCGCGTTTATGCCAATGCCAAGTTCGATATTCGCGACGGGGTCAGCGGGCGACTCAGTGCCAAGGTCGCCTCAGTCGAGCGCCAGCGTCAGTCGTGAAGGTCGCAGTCTTTTCTGATGTGCAGGCCAATGTGCCAGCGTTCGTCGAGGCGATTGAGCGCATTCTCGCCTGGCAGCCGGATCTAGTCATCAACGCCGGCGATCTAATCAACCGTGGCCCCGACAGTCTGGGCTGTTTGGAGTTATTTGATCAGTTTCGCCGTGAACAAGGCTGGCTGCCACTGCAAGGCAATCACGAGCTTTGGGTGCTGCGCTGTGGCCGTGAGCCGCCAGATTCAGTCGGCGATGGCGAGATTCGGCGCATGGCAGATTTTGCCTGGGGACAGGTTGCCGAGCGCGTTGCGGCACTGGACAACTGGCCGGATCATCTGTGTTTTGATGCCCCACTGCCCAATCACTGGGTGCATGTGACCCACGGCTCATTGCTCGGTCATCGCAACGGCGTGTCAGCCAGCACGCCTGATGAAGCATTGCTCGACCGACTGCCGCAAGAGATCGCCCTGTTTATTGGCGGGCACACCCACAAGGTGCATCAACGCTCGTTTCAAGGCATCGAGGTGGTCAATGTTGGCTCGGTTGGCTCGCCCTTTGATGGCGATGTGCGCGGCAGCTTTGGTAAATTCGTGTTTCGACATGGACGCTGGGAGACCAGCATCGAGCGTTTTGACTATGACCGCGAACAAACCGCCCGCGATTTTGAGACCACCGGCTTTCTCGACCAAGGCGGTCCGCTGGCGCGGCTGATTTTTGAGGAATGGAAACGCGCCCAGCCGCTGACCCCGGGCTGGCGACAACGCTATGAAAGTGCGGTACTGGCGGGCGAGATGACACTTGAACAGTCAATCGCGCTGTATCTTGATCAACACACTTAAGGGTGCAACATCCTGATGGTGAAATCACCATACAGATAATCATCTTTAAAAGTGGTTTGCGCCCCAAGTGTTTCACACCATTCGAGTATGGCATAAGGCTGGCAATAATTAAAAATCTGCGATTGATCAGCCCCGCGCAGCAAGTTAAACACAAAACCACAAGAGCAAGCACCATAACAGCGTTCGATAAAGCGGTAGGTCTCCTCTTGGGTCATGGTGTTCATTGCACCGCTGCACACATAATAGTCAGCCGCAGGCAACGACTCGGCAACCAACACATCGAGCTGTAAAATCTCGCATTGAGTGCGTTCACGCGCCATCGTCACCATCTTGGGCACGATATCAAGCCCCAGATAGCGTCCAATGCTCAGTCCGTTGCCGACCAGATAGCTGTAGAGATGTCCAAACCCGCAGCCGACATCGACCAGTGTCAGGTCACTCAGATCAGTGGGCAACAACGCCCGCAATGCTTTAAAGCGTTGTTCCTGCGAATGGGTCGAATTCCAATGCACACCCTCGGCGCTGTCGCCATACTTCTCGATGGTGTTGTTATAAAAGTGATGCGGATTCACTCGTGGCACGCGCACATTCCTTTTGTAGTAGTTCTGTAAATTGTAGTGGATCATCAGCCATCGGCAACAGCCAAGGTTTGGTTATAATAGCCATTTGATAGATTATCTGAACATGGGAACAGTGCCACGACTATATTTGCAGACTTTTTTTGCAAACCGTTTCAGTGCCAACTATACTTTGACCATCAAGCTTCGCGCTGGCAAAGTGCCGAGGTGTCCGCCAGCATAAAGCTCACCGATTTTTTTGACCTATGGTCGAGGTGCCTGATGCCTGTTTCACGCTGGTTTGGTTTTGCTTCCATATCGCATTCCCCCCGCTCGTTGCTATCTCGTTTATGGCTGCTGACGATGATGTTGGCTCTGTTGCTTGGCTCAACGCAAGCGTTTGCCGTTTCCGCCCAAGAGCGCGCAGCATTGATCGCGTTTTATCATGCCACCGACGGCGCAAATTGGATCAATCACAGCGGCTGGCTCGGTGACCAAGGCAGTGAATGTGACTGGTTTGGAGTAACCTGCCGCGATGGACGGGTGACACGACTTGTTTTATGGGATAACCAATTAAGCGGTGAATTGCCAGCCGCACTTAAAGACCTCACCCAGCTTGAATTTTTGGTGCTGCGCAACAACCAACTCACCGGAACCCTCCCACCCGAAATTAGCGAACTCTCTCGGCTGCAACTGCTGTTTGTGGGCAATAACCAACTCAGCGGTGCAATCCCGCAATCACTTGGTCAGCTCTCACAATTGCAGTGGCTAGATTTACACAACAACCAATTCACTGGAGAAATTCCGGCGACCTTGGGAGACCTCAATCTGCTGCAATGGCTGTATTTGGGTAACAATCAGCTCAGTGGTGACATCCCAGCAACGCTTGTGCAGTTGACTGCTTTAAGTCAGCTTGATGTCAGCGACAATTGCTTTGCGACGGATCATTCAGCCGTCACAACCTGGATTGCAACTCTGCAACCTGATTGGAACCATAGCCAACGCATGGATTGCGCTCTGCCTGGTGGTCATTTGCAAGTCACCATCGAACCAGCGGCGGCGGTATCAGCAGGAGCGCAGTGGCGGCGCACGGGAACCAGCATTTGGCGCGATAGTGGCAACACAGAGAGCAATATTCCAACAGGCAGTCATATGGTGGAGTTCCGCTCAATCAGCGGTTGGACAACTCCAGCGAATGCCAATGTCACGATTGAAGAAAATCAAACGGCGACCTTGAGCGCCAGTTATACCCAACAGGTCACGACGGGTAGCCTGCGGGTGACTATCGAACCAGCCGCCGCCGGCACAGCAGGTGCCCAATGGCGGCGCACGGGAACCAGCGCTTGGCGCAACAGTGGCAGCACTGAAAGCAATATTCCAACGGGCAGTCATACGGTTGAATTCCGCTCAATCAGCGGCTGGACAGTACCAGCAAATGCCAGTGTCACGATTCGAGAGAATCAAACGGCGACCTTGAGCGCCAGTTATACCCAACAGGTCACGACGGGTAGCCTGCGGGTGACTATCGAACCAGCCGCC
>SKYD01000143.1 GCA_007128075.1 Thiorhodovibrio sp. | reverse complement strand
GATTTGGTAAATGAATCAACTAGACGACCTTCCTTCGTTAGTGGGCACCTACGGCCCGCGCCGCGCCCGCGCCCTGATGATCCAAGGCACTGCCTCGGATGTCGGCAAAAGTTTGCTAGTGGCTGGTTTATGTCGTGCTTATGCACGGCGTGGGCTGGTGGTGCGCCCTTTCAAAGCCCAGAACATGAGCAACAACGCC
The DNA here is from genome assembly GCA_007128075.1 of Thiorhodovibrio sp. Taxonomy (GTDB): domain Bacteria; phylum Pseudomonadota; class Gammaproteobacteria; order Chromatiales; family Chromatiaceae; genus Thiorhodovibrio_B. The sequence continues at coordinate 3,662 of SKYD01000143.1, read as the reverse complement.
GCCGTCACCGCAGACAGCGATGCCCCGCTCAATCCTGACGGCACCCAGCCACGCGGTGAGATTGGCCGCGCTCAGGCATTGCAAGCCCGCGCTTGTGGCGTCGCGCCGTCGATTCACATGAACCCGGTGTTGCTCAAGCCACAGAGCAATGTCGGCTCGCAAGTGGTGTTGCGCGGGCGCTCATTGGGCAACTGTCCAGCGCGAGTCTATCACGAGATGCGCCAAGGCTTGATGCCCGCCGTGTTGGATAGCTTCGAACGGCTGTGTGCCGAGGCGGATCTGGTGCTGGTGGAAGGAGCCGGCAGTGGGGCGGAGGTTTATCTGCGCCATTGTGACATTACCAACATGCACTTTGCTGAACGCGCCAAGGTGCCGGTGATCGTGCTCGGCGATCTGGACAAGGGCGGGACGATGGCCTCATTGGTGGGCACCTGGCTGCTGCTCGATCAAGCGGATCGTGAGCGTGTGGTCGGCTATCTGGTCAACAAATTTCGCGGTGATTTTTCACTGTTTGAGCCAGCCTGCGTGACCATCACCGAACACACTGGCTGGCCATTTCTTGGCGTGTTGCGCTGGTTTGAGGGTGCTGGGCGGCTGCCAGCCGAGGATTCGCTGGCGCTGGAGCGTCCTGCTGAGACCCAGGGCGGCAGTTTACAGATTGCCGTGCCGCGGCTGTCGCGGGTGGCAAATTTTGACGATCTCGATCCATTGGCAGCCGAGCCAAGCGTCAATCTGCGCTGGATTGGTGCTGGCGAGCCGATTCCCGCCACCACCGATGTGGTGATTCTGCCTGGCTCCAAGGCAACACGGGCAGATCTGGAAGTGTTGCGGCGTGAGGGCTGGGACATCGACATTGTGGCGCATGTGCGACGCGGCGGGCGCTTGGTTGGGCTGTGCGCGGGGATGCAGATGTTGGGTCAAGTGGTGCGCGATCCACTCGGCATCGAGGGCGAGCCAGGCGAAACCCCCGGGCTAGGGCTGCTGGAGCTGATCACCGAGATTAGTTCCGACAAACGGCTGATTGAGATCGAGGCGCAGGATCAACACAGCGGTTGCACAGTGCGCGGCTATGAGATGCACATGGGGCGCACCACTGGCGACGGGCTCAAGCGTCCGTGGCTGGTGCTTGACGAGGGCAACGGCGCAACCCGCCCCGAAGGTGCGCGTTCCGCCGATGGACGGGTGATGGGCAGCTATTTGCATGGACTGTTTGCTGCCGATGAATTTCGTGCCCATTGGCTCAATCAAATGGGCGTTGAGGCCGCGCAGATGGATTTTCATGCCCGCATTGAATCAGCACTGGATGCACTCGCCGATCATTGCGAGGCCAATCTGGATCTGGATGCGTTGTTACAATTGGCGCGGTGAGTGTTTTGCGCTCTGGCACGGACAAAAATCATACCCCACACTGCTCAATTTGGTTTATCCTTATCACATGAACCTACGCGATCTAAAATATCTAGTCACCTTGGCAGAAACCTGCCATTTTAGCCGTGCTGCACAACGCTGCTGCATCAGCCAGCCAACCTTGAGTGGGCAGATTAAAAAGCTCGAAGATGAGCTGGGGGTGATGATCTTTGAGCGCAACAATCGCTCGGTGCATCTGACTGCGATTGGCGAGCACCTGCTAGTCCATGCCCAAAAGGCACTGGAACAGGCCGATGCCATTGAGCAGGTGGCGCGTGCTTATCAGGATGTACTTGCCGGGCCGTTGCGTCTGGGGGTGATCCCCACTTTAAGCCCTTATCTGCTGCCGCTGATTTTAAGTCCACTGCGGACACAATATCCGCAACTGCGCTTGGTGTTGTTTGAGGAACTGACCGACACCTTATTGCAGCGGCTGCGTCACCATCAGCTCGATGCACTGTTGCTCGCCACCCCGATTAGTGACCCTGAACTTCAGGCATTGACGCTGTTTGATGAGCCATTTTGGCTGGCGCATCCACGGGGTCATGCGTTGGATCAGCGCACAGTGATCCGAACTGCGGATTTAGAAATGGCGGATTTGCTGTTGTTGGCTGAAGGGCATTGTTTGACCGATCAGGTGATGGAGGTCTGTCATCTTGCCGAGCGTCCCCGCGATGGTGAGCTTGCCGATTTACGGGCCGCCGGGCTAGAGACCTTATTGCATCTGGTCGCCTCGGGCTTTGGCTGCACTCTGGTTCCTGCGCTGGCACTCGACAGCGGCTGGGCGACCGATCCGCGGATTCGCATCCGGGCCTTGCCCAAGATCAAAGCCGAACGGCGGATTACGCTGGTGTTTCGCACCAGCTTCCCGCGCATCGTGGCATTGCACGCACTGGCGCAAGTGATTGGGCGGCAACTGCCTGCGTCCGTAAACTGGGTCGGCGCGGAGGATGAGCTCACCCCAGAATGACCGCCTTGCGCTTTTTTGCCACCGCCCCGCGTTATTTGGAAACCCTGCTCCGCGAAGAGCTGCAGCACCTTGGCATTGACAATGCCCGCGAAACCCGCGCTGGCGTGAACTTTAGCGGCACTTTGGCGGATGCGTATCGCGTCTGTCTGTGGTCGCGGATTGCCGGGCGGGTACGACTAGTGTTGCTCACGGCGACGGTGACGGATGCTGCCACGCTCTATGAGGCAGCGCGTGGCGTGGACTGGTCATTGCATCTTGGCGCACAGAATACGCTGGCGGTGCATGTCGATTGCGTTGCCTCGGCGATTGACAACAGCCATTTTGGCGCACTGAAAATCAAAGATGCGATTGTCGATCAATTGCGCGAGCAATCGGGCACCCGCCCCCAGGTGCAGCTTCAACAGCCTGATCTGTCGATTCATGGCTATCTCCACGGCGAACAGTTGACCCTAAGCCTTGATTTATCTGGCGATGCCCTGCATCGGCGCGGCTATCGGCTAGACAGCAGTGCCGCCTCGCTCAAAGAAACCCTCGCCGCAGCGGTGTTGATGCGAGCCGGCTGGTCAACACTCGCTGCTGAAGGTGCTGCTTTGCTCGATCCGATGTGTGGTGCCGGCACCTTGGTGCTGGAGGCGGCATTGATGGCGGCAGACTGCGCCCCGGGCTGGCAGCGTGCGCATTGGGGGTTTAGCGGCTGGCGCGGGCATGATGCACCGGCTTGGGCGGCGTTGCAGCACGAAGCGGCGGAGCGTCGTGCTGCTGGCTTGACCCATCTTGGCGCGTTGTTTACGGGCTATGACCAGGATGTGCGCATAATCCATGCTGCACAGGCGAACAGTGAGCGGGCTGGCTTAGGCCGGTGGGTGCATTTTGAGCGTCGTGAATTGGCACAGTGTCGCCCTCGCCGAACTGAGGATCGCGGGCTGGTGGTGGTCAATCCACCTTATGGTGAACGGTTAGGGGTTGAAGAAGAACTGCCCGCGCTCTATGCAGCCTTGGGGCGGCTGTTGCGCGAACAGTTTGATGGCTGGCAAGCCGCGGTGCTGACGGCGCGCCCCGAGTGGGGCAAGTGCATGGGACTGCGTGCTCACAAACAGCATCGGTTGCTCAACGGGGCGCTGGATTGTCGGCTGCTGCATTTCGAGGTGCAAGCGGCGGCATCTATGCGCTCGCAACCGCGCCCGTTGCCCGTTGCTGAGCGCAGTGTCAGTGCGCCGATGCTTGCCAATCGACTGCGCAAAAATCGCACCGCGCTGGCGCGGTGGCTCAATGCCGAGGACATCAG